>NZ_JBFRUJ010000054.1:0-88645 GCF_041474575.1 Vibrio sp. 10N.222.51.C5 | reverse complement strand
AAAGAATAGTCTACATAAGTTGACTACTCCACCTGTCACATATCATTTTTTAAGATATTCTTAATAATTATTATAAATTCAATAGAAATACTGCTCTGAATTTTCAACTATTCATCTCACTTTTATATTTAAATATGTAATAGAAAAAATACTATTTGTTTTATTCCTAGGCTCTGTTTATTATTAGGAAGATTATTTAGTTTACCTTGATGGAAAATATCATGTCTGAATTAACAAAAACTCTATTAAATATCCGCAGCCTTCGTGCGTTCTCACGTGAATTAACTCTTGAGCAACTTGAAGAAGCGCTAGACAAGCTGACTATTGTTGTACAAGAGCGTCAAGAGTCTGAAGCTGAAGAGCGTGCTGCTAAAGCAGAGCAAGAAGCTAAGCTTTCTGCTATTGCTGAACAAATTGCAAAAGACGGAATTGATGTTGCCGATCTTATTGCTGCACTTTCTGGTGAAGCAAAATCTAAAACAACAAAAGCTAAACGCGCTCCTCGCCCAGCGAAATACAAATACGTAGACGCAAACGGCGACGAGAAGACTTGGACAGGTCAAGGCCGTACGCCTTCAGCTATCCAAGAACAGCTAGATGCTGGTAAATCTCTAGAAGAGTTTGCTATCTAAACATTTAGTTTACTTAGTGAGTAATCAATTACACGCTAAGCAATAGAATTAATATTTAAGTCGACCAAAGTATTATTTACGACTTCAATATATTCAGAAACAAAAAAGGCTCCTTTCGGAGCCTTTTTTATATTTGTACTATCAGTATTAGAAACCAACTGATACTGATAGTACTACTGATTAAAGAAAGTAACTTATCTTTCCCAGTACGCTTCTTCTAGGCTATCTTCTCTTTCAGGAAGGCCACGAGATAAACGTGGAGAGTGTTGAACCAACACTTCATAGCTTGCACGGTTAGAATATTTACAAACTTGTGAGAACGAAGAGTACGTCAAGAATGAATGTTGGTGCTTACTTGAGTTTGGCACGTTTTCTTTGTGGTACTTATTCGCAGCCATATCATGTAATAAAGCAGATAACGCAGCATCACCTGCACCATTGGTATTTTTGATCTTTTCTGGTCCACCCATGTATGGCGCAATGTGCGAATACACTTTGGTTGGGTTTTCACATAAATCTTTATGCGCAGGACGGCTAAATTCAAAACGGTTGAATTCAGCAATTGAACCTGGAAGTAAAGGCAGTGACGTTTCACGCTTAGCTGCATCTTCTGTATAACCAGCCATAAATAGGCCAACAGGTCCCGCAGTACATAGAACAAGGTCTACCCACTCTAGCGCTTTATCTGATGCAGCCAGTGGATCGCTTTCACCCGTTAATGCTTCAGCTTCGTCTTCATTCATTGCAACAACCGTTACGTGTTGCTCAAGGAAGTCTTTCCAGAATTCTGGATCATCTTGAATAACGAACTTAGTACCCAGTGTAAGAACGACTGGCACATCGTATTTCTTCGCGTATTCGATCGCTTTCATTGTTGCTTCAGGCATAGGGTCGCCTGGCTTACAACGAACTAAATAAGCGGTTAAAACTAAAGCAGAAGCACTTTTGAAGATTTTTTCAGGAATGCTTTCTGGTTTTAATTGGTTCATTTGTCCTTCGCTAATTGCGAAAGTACGTTCACCGTCTTCTGTAATTAATGCAAAGCAGCGACCAATTGCGCCATCTACCCCTTGTAAATGGTTCAGATCCATTCTGCTTGATGTATTACATAAATAGCGGTAACCGTAGCTACCAATCTTAATATCTTGGCTCATTACACCTAACAGTGTAGAACGGTCATCCGCTAGCACTGAATAGTTGTGTAATGTGTTACCAATTGTGCCACCAGCGTATTCATTGGTAATCAGGCACTGCTCTTTTAATTCTTGATATAAAGATTCAGCGGCTGCGTCGCCAATAACCAGTGAATGTCCCTTGCTCAAACCATACTTCTCAATAAGTTCAGAACTCACCTTTGCTTCAATATCCACCAATGTTTGGTCAATACCGATAATATGAGTGCGTGACATTCTTTTACTGCTTTGAGCTTGGCTCACTAGAGGATCACGAGCGTGAACCGGAAAGTAGTGCTTTGATTTACGTTGTCCAGGGAATTTCATAGGGCTAGTCTAAGTCAAGGGGAAATAGGTGGCGGATTCTACCGCGCTATATTTAACGCGGCAATCTTTCAAACTATAGCAAACGTTTGCTGAAGGTTTTTTTTATTCGCCTTCCATAAAGCTTAAATCAGGCAGCATGCCCAAATGCTCTGCGTAACGTTTTTGATTAAACTCCGCGCCGTTTTTCATAACGTCAAATACTTCAATTGCCAGTGCACATGCCATAGCCGCAATTGCTTCTTCACGTGGAGTGCCAGTCATCATTAAACGCATCAACGTCTCTTTCACTTTCACTGGTTCGCCATCTTCAAGCTGGTTCTCGATGATCTCAATCAGCTCTTCTTCTTGCATAAATTCGTTTTGTTCAGACATTTTTTTATCTCAGGTCTTGGATTTCGAGCGACTATGCCACATATACTTCTGACATCCTAGCGACTCACCTCGCTCTCATGCGATTCTCTAACAAAGTCAGCGCACTATTTGTGCAAATGAAACTGTGATTCCGGTCTCGGATCTGTCACGGCGTTTCTCTTTCTGTTAGAATCTGCGACCAAGTAATAGTAACGGTGTTTAGACATGTCAGATATCAGCTCTGGAAACAGCGAAAAGAAAGTAATTGTCGGTATGTCCGGCGGTGTAGATTCGTCAGTATCGGCGTATCTTCTTCAGCAACAAGGCTATCAGGTAGAAGGCCTTTTCATGAAAAACTGGGAAGAAGACGATAACGAAGAATACTGCACGGCAGCTGAAGATCTTGCTGATGCTCAAGCGGTATGTGACAAATTAGGTATCCACCTTCACACTATCAACTTTGCCGCAGAGTACTGGGACAATGTATTCGAATACTTCCTTGCTGAGTACAAAGCAGGTCGTACGCCAAACCCAGACATTCTTTGTAATAAAGAAATCAAATTCAAAGCATTCTTAGAGTTTGCAGATGAAGTATTAGACGCAGACTACATTGCGATGGGTCACTACGTTCGTCGTACTTTTCCTACTCAAGAAGAGCTAGACGCTGGTGTGAAACCAGAAATGCTACGTGGCCTAGACAGCAACAAAGATCAAAGCTATTTCTTATACACATTAAGCTCAGACCAAGTGACACGCAGCCTATTCCCAGTTGGTGAATTAGAGAAACCTGAAGTGCGACGTATTGCTGAAGAACAAGATTTGATTACAGCAAAGAAAAAAGACTCAACGGGCATCTGCTTTATTGGTGAACGTAAGTTCACTGAATTCTTAGGCAAGTACCTACCAGCACAGCCGGGTAACATCGAGACACCTGAAGGCCAAGTAATTGGTCAACACCAAGGTTTGATGTACCACACATTAGGTCAACGTAAAGGCCTGCATATTGGTGGCACCAAAGGTGGTGGTGGTAATGAAGAACCATGGTTTGTTGGTGAAAAAGATCTGAAGCGTAATGTGCTGATCGCAGTACAAGGTAAAGACCACCCTCTTTTGAAATCAGAGGGTTTGATTGCTTCTCAGCTTCACTGGGTAAATCGCACACCAATTGCTGAAGTTATGACATGCACGGTAAAAACTCGTTACCGTCAAACCGATATTCCTTGTACAATCATCCCAATTGATGACGAGAACATTAAGGTTATTTTTGATGAACCACAGATTGCTGTGACCCCTGGTCAATCGGCAGTATTCTATCTAGACGACGTTTGTCTTGGTGGTGGTATCATCGAAAAGCGCATCTAACTATTATCAAACGAACGATAGAAGACAACTAGGAGTTACTACGTGGCTAATACACTTTATGACCGTACTATTGCTTTCGCCGGAATTTGCCAAGCTGTGGCTTTGGTTCAACAAGTAGCGAAAGACGGCCATTGTGATAAAGATGCCTTCGAAGCTTCACTCAGTGCTATTTTGAATACCAATCCGGTGAATACTGTGGGCGTATTTGGACGTGAAGCGAACCTAAAGCTTGGCCTTGAGTGCTTAGTAAAAGGTATCGATAGTACTCCAGCTGGTAGCGATATCACGCGCTACATCATCAGCTTGATGGCGCTTGAGCGTAAACTATCTTCTCGTAACGATTCGATGTCTCAACTTGGCGACCGTATACAAACGGCAGAACGCCAAACTGAACACTTTGATCTGTTTGACGAGCAAATGATCAGTAACTTAGCGAGCATCTACCTAGATGTTGTGAGTCCTATCGGCCCTCGCATTCAGGTTTCTGGTACTCCGTCTGTACTTCAGCAGACATCGAGCCAACATAAGGTTCGCGCACTGCTTCTATCAGGGATTCGAAGCGCTGTGTTATGGCGTCAAGTTGGCGGTAAACGTCGCCACCTTATCTTCGGTCGTAAGAAGATGATCGAGCAGGCTCAAATCCTACTAGCTCGAATGTAGTTTATTAGCTCGCGCCTCGTCGCGAGCTTGTTTTTTGTATCAACACAACTCTCACGCAAACGATTGCGCAATGTGCGTGACAATTGAGATTGTTACTGGTATAAACCTCTCAAAATTTAGAAAACTCAATTCAGGAGAACACCATGGAACTGTCAGCATTGACTGCTGTTTCACCAGTAGACGGCCGTTACGGAAGTAAGACTATTGCATTACGCAGCATCTTTAGTGAGTTTGGACTACTAAAGTACCGCTCTATCGTTGAAATTCGTTGGTTACAAAAGCTTGCAGCAACTGATGCAATCAAAGAAGTACCAGCGTTCAGTGCAGAAGCTAACCAGTTTCTTGATGAACTAGCCGCTAACTTCAGCGAAGAAGATGCTCTACGTATCAAAGAGATCGAGCGCACGACTAACCACGACGTTAAAGCGGTTGAGTACTTCTTGAAAGAGAAAGTTGCTGGCGTTCCTGAACTTCACGCTGTAAACGAATTTATTCACTTTGCATGTACTTCTGAAGACATCAACAACACCTCTCACGCGCTTATGCTTAAAGAAGCTCGTGACACAGTGATTCTTCCAGAAATCCGTAACGTAATTGATGCTATCAAAGCACTTGCAAACGAGTACCGTGATATTCCATTACTGTCTCGTACACACGGTCAGCCAGCTTCTCCTTCTACTATGGGTAAAGAGATGGCTAACGTTGCGTACCGTATGGAACGTCAATACAAGCAAATCGAAAACGTTGAGATCCTAGCGAAAATCAACGGTGCTGTAGGTAACTACAACGCACACCTTTCTGCATACCCAGAAGTTGAATGGCACCAGTTCTCTGAAGAGTTCATCACTGAATCTCTTGGTGTAACTTGGAACCCGTACACAACTCAAATCGAACCTCACGATTACATCGCTGAGCTATTCGACGCTGTTGCTCGTTTCAACACGATTCTTCTAGACTTCGACCGTGACGTTTGGGGCTACATTGCTCTTGGTCACTTCAAGCAGAAGACTATTGCTGGCGAAATCGGTTCTTCTACAATGCCGCATAAAGTTAACCCAATTGACTTCGAAAACTCTGAAGGCAACCTTGGTCTAGCTAACGCAGTATTTAGCCACCTTGCACAAAAACTTCCAGTTTCTCGCTGGCAACGTGACCTAACTGACTCTACAGTTCTTCGTAACCTAGGTGTTGGTGTTGGCTACGCAATCATTGCATACACTTCAACTCTGAAAGGTATTAGCAAGCTAGAAGTTAACCGTGAAGCACTACTTGCTGAACTAGACAAAAACTGGGAAGTTCTTGCTGAACCAGTACAAACAGTAATGCGTCGTTACGGCATCGAGAAGCCATACGAGAAGCTAAAAGAGCTAACTCGTGGTAAGCGTGTAGATGGCGAAGGCATGCGTGCATTCATCGACGGTCTTGAAATCCCTGCAGACGAGAAAGTTCGCCTGAAAGAGATGACTCCAGCAAACTACATCGGTCAAGCAATCGAGCTAACTGACAAGCTGTAAGATTCGAATTTCGAATCGCAGAATAGCCTAAGGCTTCCCATGTGGAAGCCTTTTTATTGCGCGGAATTAAATCTATCGACACAAGAATCGTAACCATAAGAACACCAATTCTCCTCCAATTGATCTACTCACCTCCTACTCATTCAATTTAATCACCTAGCTACAACTACACCTGATACCTCAACACTTGTTATCTTAAGCGCCAAGATCAAAAAAGGCCTCCCGAAGGAAGCCTTTAGATTTATCTTTTCGACTAGCGATGGCTAATCATATTAGAAATTACATGTTACGTAGAGACGCAATACGCTTATCTAGTGGCGGATGGCTCATTAATAGCTCAGTAAGAGACTTTTTACCGTTGATACCAAACGCCATCATAGAACCTTCTAGTTGTGGCTCGTGGCTCACTTTTAGACGCTCTAACGCTGCAATCATCTTCTCTTTACCTACCAAGTGCGCAGCACCTGCATCGGCATGGAACTCACGATGGCGGCTATACCACATCGTAATGAAGCTCGCTAGGAAACCAAATACCAGTTCCAGCACCATAGACACACCGAAGTACACCATCATGTTGCTGCCACCCTCTTCTTCATTGTCATTCGACGCAACAATGTTGGCGATGAAACGAGATAGGAAGATAACGAACGTGTTCACAACACCCTGCATTAGAGTCATCGTCACCATATCACCGTTCGCGATGTGGCTAACTTCATGAGCCAATACCGCTTCAGCTTCATCACGCGTCATGTTGTGCAGCAGGCCTGTTGATACTGCGACCAATGAATCGTCACGCTTAGCGCCTGTCGCGAATGCGTTGATGTCTGGCGAGTCGTAGATCGCCACTGTTGGCATGCCAATACCAACTTGTTGAGATTGACGGCTTACCGTCTCCATCAACCAATGTTCTGTTTCGTTACGTGGGCTTTCAATGACCATGCCGCCTACCGAGCGTAGCGCCATTTTCTTCGACATCATTAATGAAATGAATGAGCCGCCAAAACCAAATACCGCAGCCATCACCAATAAACCTGAGAGGCTACCGGGTTGCATACCTGTAACTGCGTATACAACATTAAGAACAACACTTAGTACCAATACAACCGCTAGGTTAGTTGCAAGGAACAACATTACTCGCTTCATTACTTATCTCCGCATGAAAGCTGTTTTTATAAAACTTATTGTTATAGACAAGGCAGACAGCAATAGATTCCAACCTTGAAGACTTATACTTACTTATACATATAGTCTTAGATTAAGAAAACAAGGTTAAGCATTAAATTGCAACATTTGATTACGAGATTATAGCTGAGTTAATCACGGTCTATTAGACCTAAGTCGTATGGTGTCGATATAACAATCCGTTTACAGTGACTTCAGATGATTTATTGGCTAGTCCATGTACAAAAAGGGAACGATCATGGTTGAAGGTACTAACACTCAAATGGCTATCGATTTACTGTGCTGTCACCTAGGGATTACTGAAGAAGAAGCGAAAAAGCAGATCGGTATTCTTACGCCAGAAGCAGCGCAAGCAAACATCACAGAGACACAGCAAGCACTAATGGGACTCACTAAAGAGCACTAATCCCTCGCTTGACTCTATAAAGGCTTAAATAGCAAAAGGGCTGCAATCGCAGCCCTTTTCTTGTTCAATGCCCTAATAACCAATTACAGTGCTAGCAATGGTTGAACATCGATGTACTTACCAATGTTTTTAGACTTCGCTTTTGGGACGTAAGGGATTTCACCTAACTTAGGTGCACCTAACTTATCTTCAAGCATCGCAATAATATCTGCGTAGTGCTCAGTACCTGGATTGATACGGTTTGCGACCCAACCTACTAGGTTTAGGCCATCAGCACGAATCGCTTCTGCCGTTAATAGAGCGTGGCTCAAACAACCAAGTTTAATACCCACAGTCAGTACCACTGGCAGTTGCTCTTTTTTAACCCAGCTAGAAAGATATTCATCGTCTGAAACCGGGACTCGCCAACCACCAGCACCTTCAACTAACACGATGTCAGAGTTTTTCTTATGCTCTTCTAGCTTCGCTGATAATACCGCCTCATCAATTACAACACCATCATGCTTAGCAGCGATGTGAGGCGATGATGGTAGCAACAACGCGTATGGATTGACGTCTTCGTAAGCAATATCTTGCGTCGCCGCTTCTTGAAGATGCAGTGCATCACTATTACGTAGTCCTTCAGGGGATTTTTCACTCCCTGCAGCAACTGGCTTGTAACCAATTGTTGATAAATCTTGTGCGGCCAAAGCTTGAAGAATCGCTTTTGAAACCACAGTTTTTCCCACTTCGGTATCCGTACCTGCAATGAATAATGCATCAATCATAATTGAATAACCCCTAAACAAACTTGATATGTTGCTGGTAAGAAACCTTGATGGTTCTTAAACTCTCGATATTCCCGATCAACAAGCTGCAACATGCGACGACTTGTTAAACCTTGTGAGCGACCACTTACGTGATTAGCGCCGATACCTTTAAGGTCGCGCATCAGTTCAAACGCAGTGTCGTACCAAACGGTGATGGTGGGCAAGTCTAGTTGATGAACGGTACAGCTAGATTGCGCTAACGCAATTTTTACCTTATTGATTGTAATAAAATGGTTAACGTGTTGATGTGCGTCAATTTTGGACCACGACTTTTTCAGTTCAAACAGCGACCCATCAAGCAAAGTTGAGAAAATAACACGCCCACCAGCCGCTGTAACACGCTTCATCTCTCTCAAAGGCGACGACAAATCGTCACACCATTGCAACGCAAGGCTAGAGAAAACGATGTCAAAGCACCCATCCTCAAACGGCAACTGTTCAGCGTCAGCTTGTTGATATAAAGAGACTGATGAGCCGCAGCGTTGTTCTGCCGCTTTTAACATTCCAACAGACAGGTCAGCACACACTACCTCAGCACCACGCTTCACTATCTGTTCGGAGAAATACCCCGTACCACAACCTAAATCGAGTACCTTTAAACCGGAGAGGTCGCTAGGTAACTTATCCAGTAATCGGTGGCCGACATCTCGCTGAAACTCAGCGTGTTTGTCATAGGTTGTTGCTGCGTTTCCGAAGGCTTTGGCAATCGCACTTTTGTCTTGGCCTACGTAATTATTCACTACTGCTTCTTGTGACATTTACTGAGCCTCTTTATTTGATTCTAAGCTTGGATCGATGCCCGATTCACTGCTTCGGTCAATTGCCTGATGCAACGACCTGGTTAACTGATGAATCTGATCCTCACTGTGATTCGCCGTTAAGGTAATACGCAAACGAGCTGTCCCTTTCGGAACGGTTGGCGGCCTTATCGCCGTTACCCAAACTTGTTTACGCTTTAATTCTTCAGCAACAGACAGTGCCGCCTGTGCTTCACCGATTACAAACGGCTTAATCGGAGTCTGAGTATCTATAAAACCTTTCACGCCACTCATCTGCTCCGCATAGATCGCACCTAGCTTCATGAGCTTCTCTCGACGCCACTCTTGCGTCTGAATCATCTGACACGCATGAGACAAAGCCACTGCTTGTGAAGGTGGCATCGCCGTCGAGTACACATGATGACGAGCAAACTGAGTTAAGTAATCACCCACTTCTGACGAACAAAGAATCGCAGCACCAGAAACGCCAAATGCTTTGCCAAAGGTCACCACCAAAATATCGGGGGAGATTTGTGCTGCACTGCAACTCCCAGCTCCTTTATCACCTAATACGCCGATACCGTGGGCATCATCAACCGCCAACCAACTGTCGTATTGATGAGTCAGGTTAGATATCTGGCTGAGAGGCGCTTGATCGCCGTCCATGCTGAATACGCCCTCAGTGACGACCAAGGATTGTAGAGATCGGCTTAATAGAGACTCTAGATGCTGCGTGTCGTTGTGTTTAAAGCGTTTCATGGTTGCATGAGAAAGCATCCCCGCTTCCATCAAAGAGGCGTGATTAAGCTTGTCTTGCAGCAGAGAGTCGTCTTTTTCGAGCAGAGAAAACAACAAGGCTTGGTTCGCACTGAAACCAGAACTAAAGAGAATCGCACGTTCAAAGCCCAACCATTCACACAGCTGAGCTTCTAAATTTCTATGAGCAGGACTAAAACCCGTGACCAATGGCGATGCCGCACTGCCAGCACCATAAAGGGAAAGCCCAGCTTGCCACGCCTCCACCAATTCAGGGTCGTTCGCCAAGCCTAGGTAATCATTACTCGAAAAATTAATAAAGCGAGAACCTTCGCAATTAAGCAAAGGACCATTACTGTTTTCGAGCACTTTAAGTTGACGAGTTAGCCCCTGCTCACGGCGTTGAACAAGGGCATCTTTGATACGGGATTTAAACAGTGGCATCGTAGAACATGTCATCTTTCGTTGGACGAGCAGCAACGCGCTCCACTACTTGATCTAACAGTTCGTTTTCTTGAATTTCATCAGGCTTCTGAGCCACTTGTTGGCTGTTGATGCCTAACTTCTTAAACAGCTGCATGTCCGTGTCTTCATCTGGGTTTGGCGTAGTCAGTAGCTTACAACCGTAGAAGATAGAGTTCGCGCCAGCCATGAAGCACATCGCCTGCATCTGTTCATTCATATTCTCGCGACCTGCAGATAGACGAACCGCTGACATTGGCATCATGATACGAGCAATCGCAATCAACTTAATGAAGTCAAAAGATTCAACATCATCGACGTTTTCCATCGGTGTGCCTTTCACTTTCACGAGCATGTTGATTGGCACACTCTCAGGGTGTACCGGAAGGTTCGCTAGCTCTACCAGCAGGCCTGCACGGTCATTGGTACTTTCGCCCATACCAATAATGCCACCAGAACAGATCTTCATACCGGCATCACGTACGTGAGATAGCGTATCTAAACGATCTTGGTAAGTACGAGTGGTGATGATGCTGCCGTAAAACTCGGGAGACGTATCAAGGTTATGGTTGTAGTAATCCAAGCCTGCATCCGCTAACTCGCCAGCTTGATCAGGGGTTAACATGCCTAGTGTCATACAGGTTTCTAGACCCATACCTTTCACACCTTTGATCATATCAGTCAAGTGAGGCATATCGCGTTCTTTCGGGTTTTTCCACGCCGCGCCCATACAGAAACGAGTCGAGCCCGCGTTCTTGGCTTTTTGCGCCGCATCCAAAACACGCTCTACTTCCATTAGGCGTTCTTTGTCGACATCCGTTCGGTAGTGAGCACTTTGAGGACAATACTTACAGTCTTCAGGACAAGCACCAGTCTTAATCGATAGAAGCGTACTCACCTGCACGTGGTTGTGCTCTTGGTACTGTCTATGAACCACTTGAGCTTCAAACATTAAATCCATAAACGGTTTTTCAAGCAGTGCTGTTACTTCAGCAACTGTCCAGTCATGACGAACTTCCACGTGTCGATCCTTTTTTATTATTTGATGTTTCATCTCTATCAATAGAGATTGCATTTATGCTTGGCTAGTCTACCGACAAGCTTTAGACTGTCAACACATTGATAATATCAAAAGTTTACATCTGGTTATTTTTTAACCACACCAAGAATGGAAGTTACTATGGATCTCGCCTTTGATCGCCAGCATATCTGGCATCCCTACACATCAACGTTAACACCTCTGACCTGCTACCCAGTCACCAACGCAGACGGTGTTTACCTAGAATTAGAAGGCGGAAAACGAATTATTGATGGTATGTCATCTTGGTGGTCAACCATCCACGGCTACAATCACCCTGAGCTAAACGCTGCAGCTCATAGTCAAATCGATAAGGTTTCACACGTTATGTTTGGTGGCATCACCCACCAGCCCGCTATCGATCTATGTAAGAAGCTTTTGAATCTCGCGCCAAGTAATCTTGAGCATGTATTTTTGGCCGATTCAGGTTCAGTTGCCGTAGAGGTTAGCCTCAAGATGGCATTGCAATATTGGCACGCTAAAGGACAACCTCGTTCAAAGTTCCTCACACTAAGAGATGGCTACCACGGTGATACCTTTGCGGCGATGTCAGTGACCGACCCTGACAATTCGATGCACAGCCTCTACAAAGGCTTTTTGCCGGAACATATTTTCGCTGATTCGCCAAAAACAGGCTTTTGGGATGAGTGGAACTCAAGTGACATCGATAGTTTTAAAGAAAAGCTGGCAGCACACCATCAAGAAGTCGCAGCGGTGATCTTAGAGCCTATCGTTCAAGGGGCTGGCGGCATGCGCATCTACCACCCTGAGTTCCTAAAACAAGTTCGCTTGCTGTGTGATGAATTCAACGTATTGCTGATCTTGGATGAGATTGCGACCGGATTTGGCCGCACAGGGGAACTGTTCGCTTGTGAGCATGCCGATGTTCAACCGGACATATTATGCGTAGGCAAAGCTTTAACTGGTGGCTATATGACATTGTCAGCGACGCTTGCGAGTAAGGAAGTTGCTGACACGGTATGTGGCGGTGAAGCAGGCTGCTTTATGCATGGGCCAACCTTTATGGGCAACCCATTGGCTTGCGCAGTCGGTGCGGCAAGTTTATCCATCATCGAGCAAGGCCATTGGAAAAATCAGACTCAACAGATTGAACAGCTCTTTTCTGAGTTGTTACCACCGTTGCGAGAACATGAACTGGTTAAAGACGTGCGTTGGTTAGGCGCTATTGGCGTCGTTGAAACTCACACACCCGTCGATATGGAAGCCATTCAAGCTCACTTTGTAGAGCAAGGCGTTTGGATCCGTCCGTTTGGTAAGCTAATTTATATGATGCCTCCGTTTATTATCAAACCACAACATATTGAGCAATTGGTCGCTGCTATCGACACTGCATTACAAAATACTCATTGCTTTAAATAAGGCGTTTATTGCTCTAAACAAGAGCGACGATTATTTCTATATATCTTCATTAATAAATCATTTAATTAAACTAAAAGGCCTTACATAAAAGTAAGGCCTTAACTGCTTGAAGGTAACCGTCAGTTTAACGTAATTGGCTATCTTTACTTGCTCGACGGTTAAACAATGAATGTCGATGTGCGTCATGCTCTAATATTGACTGACATTCTATACACAAACGAACGCCTTTGATCGCGCGTCGTCTTTGTTCCGGAATCTCATCACCACACTCATCACAATAACGCAAACCCTCACCACCTCGAAGGTTTCCTCTTACACGAGAGATCTCATCATCAATGGTATTTTGTATTTGCTGGCTGACACTATCGTCACCAGCCCATCCTACGGCCATAAGCCCTCCTCAGTATTTGAACGAGAAAATCTATACCTACCGCGGTAAGAGCATATTATAGCCACATTTAAGGATTGTAATAATTATCAAAATCAATAAAACACTATTACACATAGGTAACAAAAATTATTTATTTCTCGCCACTGCACTATTCTATAGGCAATAAAAAACCCAGCCTGTTGGCTGGGTTTTATAAGTAACCTAATGCTTAATCAATCTAATTAACCGATGTGCGTTACGCCGCCCATGTATGGTTGAAGTACTTCTGGGATAGCAATACGGCCATCTGCTTCTTGGTTGTTCTCAAGGATAGCAACCATAGTACGACCAACAGCAAGACCAGAACCGTTTAGTGTGTGTACAAGTTCAGGTTTTTTCTCGCCTTTACGACGGAAACGAGCTTGCATACGACGCGCTTGGAAATCCCACATGTTTGAACAAGAAGAAATCTCACGATAAGTCTCTTGTGCTGGAACCCATACTTCTAAGTCGTAAGTTTTCGCAGAACCGAAGCCCATGTCACCTGTACATAGAATCACTTTACGGTAAGGAAGCTCTAGAAGTTGAAGTACTTTCTCAGCGTGGCCAGTTAGCTCTTCAAGCGCTGCCATTGAGTCTTCTGGCTTAGTGATTTGTACTAATTCAACTTTATCGAATTGGTGCATACGGATAAGACCACGAGTGTCACGACCGTAAGAACCCGCTTCAGAACGGAAACACGGCGTGTGAGCTGTCATCTTAAGTGGCAGTTCAGCTTCATCAGTGATCGTGTCACGAACCATGTTCGTTACCGGTACTTCCGCAGTAGGGATAAGCGATAGAGTCTTAAGAGGTACGTCACTTACTTGCTCAGTTAGCGGGCTTGTGTGGAACAAGTCTTCGCCGAACTTAGGAAGTTGACCAGTACCGTAAAGGCTATCGTGGTTCACTAGATACGGTACGTACATTTCTGTGTAGCCGTGCTCATCAGTGTGAAGGTCCAGCATGAACTGAGCAATAGCACGGTGTAGACGTGCAAATTTGCCTTTCATCACGATGAAACGAGAACCCGAGATTTTAACTGCGCTAGCAAAATCAAGACCGCCAGACATTTCGCCAAGATCGACGTGATCTTTCACTTCAAAGTCGTAAGTCTTAGGTTGACCCCAACGAGAAACTTCTACGTTATCGTCTTCATCTTTACCATCTGGCACTTCTGCATCAGGTAGGTTAGGAATAGACATTGTGATCGTTTCTAGCTCAGATTGAAGATCAGCCAATGCTACTTTAGCTTGGTCTAGTTCTGCGCCTAAGTTGCCTACTTCTGCAAGGATACGCTCAGCTTCTTCATGGTCGCCTTTTGCTTTCGCTTGACCAATGGACTTCGATCGAGAGTTACGTAACGCTTGTAGCTCTTCAGTTTTCATCTGAAGGGACTTACGTTTTTCTTCAAGTTCACGAATTGTCTCTACATCAAGGGTGAAGCCTCGACGTGCTAATTTTGCCGCTGTTTCATCCAGCTCAGCTCGAAGTAATTTAGAATCCAGCATTGCTAATCCTATGCTTTAGTTATTTGAATATTCAGTAGCTTGCTACTGAATCACTGCTAAACCCCTAAAACTGGTGTTATTTCGACCAATTTATAACGATTTAATTGAAATTTTATGACTAGGTAACGATATCCAAAAAAGACTACTTTTCATAGCGTTTTTGTGGGCTTTTTGCGTCCAAATCCGCCAGATAATCTAGCTTCTCGCCAATTTTGGTCTCTAAGCCTCGTTTTGTTGGGAAATAGTATTGCTTCTCTCCCATTTCAGGAGGCAGATACTTTTCACCAGCGGCGTAGGCTCCTGGTTCGTCATGAGCATAACGGTATTCTTGCCCGTAGCCCATGTCCTTCATCAAAGTTGTCGGTGCATTTCGCAAATGATGCGGCACTTCATATTCAGGAAGATTGTGAGCATCTGTTAACGCTTGCTTCCACGCGGTGTAAACGGCGTTACTCTTTGGTGCACATGCGAGATAAACAACCGCCTGCGCAATCGCACGCTCCCCTTCAGCAGGGCCAATGCGCGTGAAGCAATCCCAAGCCGACATCGCTACCTGCATGGCGCGAGGATCAGCGTTACCGATATCTTCAGAAGCAATCGCCAGCAAGCGTCTAACGATATACAAAGGATCACAACCCGCAGCAATCATTCGTGCTGACCAGTACAAGGCCGCATCAGGGTTTGAGCCACGAATTGACTTATGAACCGCGGAGATTAGGTCGTACCAAATATCACCCTTGTTATCGAAACGAGCGACTTTCTCACCAGCCACTTCAGCCAACAACTGCAAGGTTATCGCTTTCTCGCCTTTATCGTTGTCTTCTGCCATGTCATACAGCAGTTCAAGGTAGTTAAGCGACATACGCGCGTCGCCGTTAACCAGTTCTGCAAGGCGATCTAAAACATTATCAGCAAAATCAACAGGCACATCACCTAACCCACGTTGCTTATCTTCAATCGCTTGGCGAATGACAAGAGAAATATCATCTGTGTTCAGGGACGTCAGTTTGTAGACACGCGCACGTGACAACAAAGCGTTGTTCAGTTCAAAAGATGGGTTTTCTGTCGTCGCACCAATAAAGGTCACGGTGCCATCTTCGATATGAGGCAGAAAAGCATCTTGCTGACTTTTGTTAAAGCGATGGACTTCGTCCACAAACAGGATGGTTCTGCGCCCTGCTTGCTTGTTCTCGCGCGCTTTTTCAATTGCAATACGAATGTCTTTTACGCCCGAGGTTACCGCCGATACACGTTCCACTTCAGCATTCGCATAGTTTGCTGCAACTTCGGCTAACGTCGTTTTACCGGTGCCCGGAGGCCCCCACAAAATCATCGAGTGGATATGGCCCGCTTCCAACGCTCTGCGAAGTGGTTTACCTGGGCCTAATATATGCTGCTGACCGATGTACTGTTCGACAGTTTCCGGTCTCATACGAGCAGCAAGGGGACGAAAATCTTCGTCCCCCGCAAAATCTAAGCTGTAATTACTCAATTGCAATCTCTTGATTCGTTGATGGCATTAATGCCTATCGACGTACTACCAAACGATCTGCTTGTTTAGATCAGTTTCTTTGGTCGTCGACCTCGACACCTTCCGGTGCCACAAAAGTAAAGCGGTCTGCTGCAGGTTTACCCAAATCAACATTGCTAAAGGTAAACTCACCTTTTTGACCGTCTTGTTCAATCACATTAAAGCCCTGAACAATGCCCTTTTCGGTGATATTAATCTGGAAGTCACCCTGATTAGAATCGACAGCAGTTGGCGTTAGCGTGAATTGGTTACCCGTTTGCGCCACATTATAATTATCCCAATCACTTTCTTGGTTACGTGTAAGCAGGACAAAAGGTGTCTGTGATGTCGCTTGCTCTTGCCAATAAATGCTCACTTGCTCAATGAACGGGCTGTAGTACCACAAGCTTTGGCCATCAGATACCAACAAGTTTTCATCAGGGAACGTGGTCTCCCAGCGGAACAGGCTTGGGCGTGCAATCTCTACCGTGCCCTCACCTTCCATAACAACATCACCATCAGGGCTGGTCACGACTTGTTTAAAGTCAGCGCTGAAGCCTGCGTTTAATGCCAAGCGGCTACTCAACTCTTCTTTCGGAGAAGCAAACACTGAGAAGCTCATAAATAAAAGTGCGAATACTTTTTTCATCAATAATCCTGTTAGAACATAAGTCGGTCATATTTTCGATTTGACCGACTGAATAGTTATGAGTTCCTACCGGAACTAATCTTTTGGTGGCGCTGGAGCTAAGACTTCTCGGTTACCGTTATGACCTGGAGCACTTACGATACCTTGAGCTTCAAGTTGCTCGACAATACGTGCAGCACGGTTGTAGCCAATCTTGAATCGACGCTGTACACCTGAAACTGAGCCACGACGTGAATGAACAACGTGTTCTACCACCTGATCAAACAGAGGATCGACCTCTTCATCACCTTCCATCTTCTCACCCGGAAGCAAGGTTTCTGGAGTTTGTTCGCCGTTAGTGATTTCATCAATATAGTTTGGCTTACCACGCGCTTTCCAGTTATTCACGACTGCGTGTACATCGTCATCAGATGCAAAGGCACCGTGAACACGAGTTGTATGGCTAGAACCAGGAGGCAAGTAAAGCATATCACCCATGCCCAATAGTGATTCCGCACCACCTTGGTCAAGGATAGTTCGTGAATCCGTTTTAGTTGATACCGTAAAGGCCACACGGGTTGGAATGTTCGCTTTAATAAGACCAGTAATAACATCCACTGATGGACGTTGCGTCGCTAGGATCAAGTGAACACCCGCCGCACGTGCTTTTTGTGCCAAACGTGCAATCAGTTCTTCAACCTTCTTACCAACCACCATGATTAGGTCGGCAAATTCATCAACGATAACCACAATGTAAGGCAGTTTCTCAAGCAATGGCGCTTCTGGGTCCATGCTGTCGCCCGGCTTCCACAGTGGATCGTGAATTGGGTGACCCGCTTCCGCTGCCATCTTAAGCTTATCGTTGTAACCTTTAATATTACGAACGCCTAACGCTGACATCAGCTTATAACGGCGTTCCATCTCGCCTACACACCAACGAAGGGCGTTCGACGCATCTTTCATGTCGGTTACCACTTCAGATAATAGATGAGGGATGCCTTCGTAAACCGATAACTCAAGCATTTTCGGGTCGATCATGATGAATCGAACATCTTCCGGTGATGCTTTGTAAAGCATACTCAGAATCATTACGTTCACACCTACCGACTTACCAGAACCGGTTGTACCAGCAACCAGAACGTGAGGCATTTTCGATAGATCAGCAATAACGGCTTCACCAGCGATGTCTTGTCCTAGAACCACTGTCGTTGGCGATTTCGCTTCTTGGAACTGAGGGCTAGCAACCACGTCTGAGAAGAATACCGTTTGGCGACTCATATTCGGCAGTTCTAAGCCAACATAAGGTTTACCCGGAATCACTTCTACGACACGTACTGCCAATGCAGAGAGCGAACGCGCTAAGTCCATAGAAAGGCCAGAAATACGGCTTACTTTCACACCTGGAGCCAGATCAAGTTCGAATCGAGTGATTACTGGACCTGGGAAAATGTCGACAACGTCTGCTTTGATCTTGTAGTCCGCTAGCTTAGATTCAACAAGACGAGCAATTGCCTCTAGCGCATCACGGTCAATAAAGGTTTCACGCTTTTCAGGGTGGAATAACAATTCAAGCGTGGGTAATGGCTCAGCAGGCTTAGGTAAATTAACATCTTGTTGAACCAAGAACGGATTCTGCGCCGCTGCCATATTCGCTTGGGCTTCAGAAACAATGCTTTGGAATGCGGCGACATCTTGATCTTGATCTTGATGCGCAGGTTCTTCTTCCGTTACTTCTTCCCAAGGAAGATCAACAGTTGGCTCTAGGTTTTGTGCTGTTGGCTGTTCAGGTTCTGAATGTTCTTCTTGATAAGGGAAAGGTTCAAACTGTTCTTCGATTAATGCTGCGTCAGCTAATTCAGCTTCAGCCTGTTCTGATTCAAGCTCTGAGCCCTGTTGGTAGCTTTGCTCTTCCGTAACATCAAACGGTGAAGGTTGTGCAGAGAAATCGTCTTCCACGGTTGCTTCTGGCTCGCCCATAGGTGAAGCGTATAAAGATTCAGGTTGAACATCTTCAGAACCAAATTCGCCATTTACTTGTGGTGAGCTATCTAATTCTGGTTCAGCACTTCTAAGGTCAGCATGAGCAGGGCCAACTTCTGGTTGTTCGTTCTGCATGTATTGTTGGTAAGCAACCTGAGAATCATGCGCGTCAACCTGATCTTGTTCTGCTAGGTCATCTTCATACATGGCCGCATTTTCTAGCTGCTCTATCGTTGCATTCAACTGTTTAGAGCGCTCAATACCTTCTTCTAGCGGTTCTTCTGGCGCTTGGTAAACAGCTGCTGCAGGGATCGTTTGCTCTGACTCAATTACCGCTTGAGGCTGAACCTGAGGTTCTTCATGAACAGGAGCTTCTTGTTTCGCAGGAGCATCGACAGGCATATGAATATTGTAATGACGCTTCGGCGATGCAGCATTGTCTCGCGCATTTGTCGCCACGTCTGCCGACTCATTGGTCGCAGAAAAACTCATCGCAGGATCTAGCGGATCATGCTCTGTTGATTCTTTGTTGCCTTCTATAGCAGGAACATCGCGGTAAGTTGGCGCTTGATGCTGCTGATGACGTTCTTCGATTAAATCGCGGTCTGCTGATTCTCTTAATTGAGGCTCAAGCAGCTCTTGGTCTTGGCCACGAGCCTTATTAACAGTAGACGTGAAAAATTTGATGGCACATTCACCCAACCATTCCACAATGCTTAGCCAAGAGATACCGGTTAATAGAGTGAAACCAGCACCCCATAAGAAAAGAAGAACCAGCGTACTACCAAGAACATTCAACGTTGGAAGTGCAAGGCTTGTTAAAACGTCACCTACCACGCCACCGGATGAAAAGTACCAGATGTCGTCAAAGTTGATATCCGCTAAACCACAACTCGTAAGAATTAGGATAGTCAGGCCAAGTAAGCGAGTGCCCCACAGCATGAAGTCGATCTGCTCGTCTTCATTACGTTTGCGGAATAAAACCCACGCAGCAACCGTCACTAAGATAGGCAGAGGGTAAGCCAAAGAGCCAAATACGAAGAAAAGCGTATCCGCCAACCAAGCACCTAGGTAGCCACCCGCATTTTGAATGTCACCACCCCACGCCGTTTGCGACCATGATGGGTCTGCAGGACTAAAAGTTAATAACGCAACGGCAAGTAGAATAGAGAAGAGAACACCGAGAATCAGACTGCACTCTTTGAGACGTTGAGAACCACTCAAACGAGGAGACTGAGGCTCTTCACTCGTTTTAATGATTGTTTCTACTTTATTACTGCTCTGCTTGAACATAAACCAACTTAATAATTAAACGGGATAAAAACATCTCGAGCGGCCAAAGCCGCTCGTTTCAATGAAACTACTGTTGATTTAACCATATCAAACAGAAAAACCCAATTCCAGAAAGCAAGAAAGCGGAACAAATGTCCGCTTTCTTTCATTTCACCAATTGTGACTAACGAGTTTTAATCACAAGTTGATTGGTTTGTTTCACTTCTTCCATTACTACGTAAGTTCGAGTGTCGTTTACGCCCGGTAGACGAAGTAACGTATCACCCAGTAGCTTACGGTAAGCACCCATATCAGATACACGTGTTTTTAGAAGATAGTCAAAATCACCCGACACTAAATGACACTCTTGGATGTCATCCAGTTTCTGCACAGCGGTGTTGAATTGTTCGAACACATCTGGCGCACCACGGTTCAACGTAATTTCAACAAACACTAAAAGTGAAGCATCAAGGTACTGTGGGTTCAGCAACGCTGTGTACCCAGTAATGTAACCTTGACGTTCTAAACGACGAACACGTTCAAGACATGGAGTTGGAGAAAGTCCTACTCGTTTTGAGAGTTCAACGTTTGAGATACGACCGTCTTTTTGCAACTCATTAAGAATGTTGCGGTCAATACGATCTAGTTCCTTGGACGGCTTCTTATAATTGTCTGCCATTTTTTATTCCACCTTATTACTTCCTTGCAAAAAAATATACTACAACTTTTTAATATTCAGTATCAAATTTTATCTAAACCTATCTATACTAGATATTAATTCGACAGAATTACCCTACACATAGATAAAACAACCAAAATAAAATGAGGAGTCAGGATGATCATTGGCGTACCTAAGGAAATCAAGAACCACGAATACCGCGTTGGTATGACCCCAGCTAGCGTGAGAGAACTAATCTCACACGGCCACCAAGTTTTTGTAGAAACCAATGCCGGTACTGGTATCGGTTTTTCAGACGATGATTACATCGCTGTAGGCGCATCCATTCTTCCTACTGCTGCTGACGTTTTCGCGAAAGCAGAGATGATTGTAAAGGTTAAAGAACCTCAAGCTGTCGAGCGAGCTATGCTTCGCGAAGGGCAAATATTATTTACCTATTTACACCTTGCACCAGATTTTCCACAAACTGAAGAGCTTATCAAGAGCAAAGCTGTCTGCGTAGCCTATGAGACTGTAACAGATAATATGGGTCGCTTGCCACTATTAGCACCAATGTCTGAAGTAGCTGGTCGTATGTCTATTCAAGCAGGTGCACAAACATTAGAGAAATCTAACGGTGGTTGTGGTCTTCTTCTTGGTGGCGTTCCAGGTGTTGAACCAGCAAAAGTTGTTGTTGTTGGTGGCGGTGTTGTAGGTGCTAACGCAGCACGTATGGCTGTAGGCCTTCGCGCTGATGTTACAATTCTTGACCGTAACGTAGATACACTGCGTCGACTTGATGAAGAATTCCAAGGTCGCGCAAAAGTGGTTTATTCTACTGAAGACGCCATTGAGAAGCATGTTCTAGAAGCAGACCTAGTAATTGGTGCAGTACTAATTCCTGGCGCAGCAGCTCCAAAATTGGTTACAAAAGAGCACATCGCTAAGATGAAGCCAGGTTCAGCAGTTGTTGATGTTGCAATCGACCAAGGCGGTTGTTTCGAGACTTCTCACGCAACCACTCACGCAGACCCAACTTACATTGTTGATGACGTAGTTCACTACTGTGTTGCAAACATGCCTGGCGCTGTTGCTCGTACTTCAACTTACGCACTAAACAATGCAACACTTCCTTACATTGTTAAGCTAGCGAACAAAGGCTACCGCGAAGCACTTCTATCTGATGAAGGCTTCCTAGAAGGTCTAAACGTTATTCACGGTAAAGTAACTTGTAAAGAAGTTGCAGAAAGCTTTGACCTTGAATACGTAGACCCAGCAGAAGCAATCGCAATGTTTAACTAATGATGTAATGACTAACTGAACGCAATAATCTTCTCGTTGAAGCGTTCAGTTAACTCATACACATTAAACAAAAAGCCAGTACGACATTATGTCGCGCTGGCTTTTTTGCATTAATGGATTTAGTTCGTAAAAACACGTAACAGTACGATTTACCACTAGCGCTCGATTTTAACCCCATGAATCAATAGATTTCTTGGCGTAATACTGCGTTCACAGAACTCTTCAATCGTAGCTTCATAACCTTGCTCTTGCAGATAGATAGCGCGATCTAAAGCCAGCCATATCTCTAATGGTCGTCTAAAGACTTGTTGAACCAAACTCAGCTTTTCCATTTCCCAGAAAAGCGCTTCGCCTTGAATCAAATAAGAGTCAAAATCAATATCTGAGCCCAGCGATAGCTCTTTCACTTCAGATGCCCAACGGCAGAAAGATTCAAAACCCTCAGCTAACTCTGATTTTTTGATGCTCGGTACAGGAATGTATTCGTCAATGTTAAGTTCAGCCTTAAGCAACTGGCTGAAGCCTAGACGATAGCTCATCTCTAGTTGACGATGTCTTTTTACTCTTTCACCACCAGTAACGGTTTCTTGAAGCGGGATTCTCAAGTCGCTCTTACTTAACGTTAATGCTGAGCTTTTCGCGATAGAAGACATCGCTTGATAGTTTTCGTCTCGAATAAGATGATAACAACAAGGAGAAATAGTGACCGCTGGTAGCCCATGTGACACTGACTTTTTAACTAGCTCAACATGAAGATCACCACAAGCATGAAGGGCCACGGCATGTTGGTACGAATTAAACACGTCATCGGCCTTGTCTGAAAACGCATCTCCTTGAACAAAATCCATCGCTAACTTCTGGTCATCCGCAATCTTTTGTCCGCTTTCGCATAACGATTGCTGCCATTCAAAGCTAGTGACTTTTTGATCCGATTGCTGAGATAGGATTCGACCAAGAAAGCCTTTACCAGAACACCACTCGAGCCACTCTTTGCCATGGTGATGGCATAATGCAGCCTCGCCCATTGCGACAATTTGATGTAGCTTTCGGCCAGGAATACCATCAGCAGTACCACGTGGGAGGTCTAAACCAACCAAAGCTGTGTTATTGAACTGGATGTTTTGGGTAGCAGTATCTAATTCAGGTAGGAAACGAGTCAGTTCTTCGACCAAAAGCTGAGGCTGCTCTTTTAAGGTTTGAATACTCTCATTATCTAAGCTTTCTAACCAATCAACGAGTGGACGATTGACCTCTTTCCACGGCTGCTGTTGAGTTTGACATAGGTGAAAAGGCTCTGAACGCCAGTAAATCTGGTGCTCTAGCAAAAATGAATCGAGTATTTTAAATCGTGAATGCATGCTTCCCCCTATGATGCGTGGATTGTAGGGGTAAGAGGTCGAAATGGAAAGGCCCGATAAAGAAAACGAAAACTAAAAGCCCAAAAGAAAAACGGCCTGCAAATACAGGCCGAATAAGAATCAAAATTTACACGATGAGATTAACGAACTGGCAGTTCGATATCTTTAAACATCTCTTCGATCTCTTCGTTCGATTTCAAAGAAATAGCTTGCTCAACCACAGGGCGAGTTAAGTGCGGTGCAAAACGCTCCATGAAATCAAACATGTAAGAACGCAAGAAGGTGCCTTTTCTAAAACCAATGCTGGTTGTGCTCGCACCAAATAGATGGCTCGCATCAATCGCAACCAAATCAGTATCTTGCTCGTGGTCAATAGCCATACTTGCAATTACACCAACACCAATGCCCATACGAACGTAGGTTTTGATTACGTCTGCATCGGTCGCAGTAAACACAACACGCGGTGTTAAACCTACTTTGTTAAACGCGGTATCAAGCTCAGAACGGCCAGTGAAACCAAATACATAAGTCACGAGAGAGTAAGCCGCAAGATCTTCGATCGTGATATTACGCTTCTGTGCCAGGGGATGATCTTTGGTCACGACGATCGAACGGTTCCAGTGGTAACAAGGCAGCATAATCGCATCTTGGTAAAGGTGTAGCGCTTCCGTTGCAATCGCAAAATTCGCTGTACCTTTAGCGACGGCTTCTGACATTTGGCTTGGCGTACCTTGGTGCATGTGAAGCGATACTTTTGGATAGCGCGCCGTGAAACCTTTAATCACATCAGGCAGTGCATAACGAGCTTGAGTATGAGTCGTTGAAATATTCAATGTACCCATCTCTGGATGTGTGTGTTCACCCGCTACCGCTTTAATGCTTTCAACGCGCGCCAAAATCTCTTGAGAGATACGAATGATATCCTCACCCGCTTGGGTAACCTGCGTTAGATGCTTGCCGCTACGCTCAAAAATCTGAATGCCTAGTTCGTCTTCAAGTAATCTAACTTGCTTACTAATGCCAGGCTGAGATGTGTACAAACTCTCTGCTGTAGCTGAAACATTTAGGTTATGGTTTACAACCTCAACAATGTACTTCAGTTGCTGTAACTTCATATCTAACCTCGTAATCCTTTACTCATTTCTGTGCTAACTTATTTGCAAAGAGAGCGTTATAGTCGCGTGTAATATAATTAATAGTTATAACGCTTCGAACACAAAAATGACAGAAAAATTGAGTTTTTCTAGCTTAACAAACAAAAATATCACTAACGCTTTGCAACCCAACCCTCATTCTCATACATTAGTTGGTAAGTTTTGATTGCCGATTTCGCTCAACAAGAGATAATCAGAAATTGCAATTTACGAGTGCCGATACACAATGGAATCGTGTATCCTCTCCAGTTAGCTATAGAAAATAATAAGCAGACTCAAATATATGAATATTGGTTTAATAATCGTCTTAGTAGCCGTTCTTTTGGTGTTAGTTTTAGGCTACAACATCATGCTTCAATATAAAGTTAAGGTAGAAACAGCGAAGAAACAGGAAGCTTCTCGTTATCTAACCATTATTGACGGTACAGAAGAACTGATTGGCAACGCTCATCACATGCCGTTTAGCCAAGATCTTCTTGTATGCTTAAACAATCGAATTCTTGATGCATTAGAAAACATGTATCAACTCGATCCAAAAAATAAGCAGCTTGCCCAACGCATTGAAAGCGTAAAACAACAAATCACTCAGCTAAAAGAGAACTACAAAGGTGGCGAGAGTACCGCTTTCCGCGTACCAAGTAGTGACAAGCAAGCGATCATGATGCTTAAGTTAGTTAAACGCCTGCGTGATACGGTGCGCAACGAGCACAATAAAGGCCGTTTCGAGACTCAAGCTTATGTGGTTGAAAATGCTCGCCTAGAAACAATTCAAATCCGTATTAACATTGAAAATGTTATCAAACGTGCAAACGATTCGATTTCTCGCGGACAACCGGGAACAGCGATTCAGCTATTACGCAAAGGTATTGATGCTTTGGCGACTAAGAACGACTCGTACTCTAATCAAGCCAAAGAAAAGCTTCAACAGATGCTTAACGAGCTTGACCAGAAACGCCAAGACAAAAACGCTCAAGATTTGCAGCAGATGGAATCTAAAGAACGAGAAGACGATATGGATGCCCTCTTCGGTCAGAAGAAGAAATGGTAACAGTCTAACTCAACACTTAAAGGCCGCCTTATTTACATTAAATAGGCGGCCTTTTTTGTAGCTGTTGAATTTCCTTTCTCTGTATAGGGAGATCTCTTGAGCTGTGATAAAATCCCCGCATTATCAACAAACTTTCCCTGACCATGTATCAAGAATTACTCGCTCCAATCCACTCTTTTCTTAAAGCCGAAACGCCAGATTCATGGATAGATGAAGCCAAAAAGCCAGAAAATCTTCACATCATTCTACGCGATCACATGCTGTGTGAACTTAAGGCGGCACAGAGTGCTTTATTCCTTATTCGCAAGTACGCCGTCGATAAAGAAAGCGCGAAGCAACTGAATGAATGGATTTTGCCATACGAGCAATTTGCTTACCGTCGTATCGGAGACTTAGAGTCTCTGCGTGGTAAAAGCAACGTATCCAAGCAAATCACAGCGAAAGAAGGCTGTAATTACGGTGCTGACCTAATCGATAAGATGGTTTTACTGATCAAAGAAGAGCTGCATCACTTCTACCAAGTCATGGAGTTGATGGAGAAGAAAGGCGTGACTTACCAGCCAATCGAGGCGGGTCGTTACGCTAAGGGCTTGATCAAACAAGTTAAGACTTACGAGCCTGATGCTCTGGTTGATAAGCTTATCATCGGTGCGTTTATTGAAGCTCGCTCTTGTGAGCGCTTCGCTAAATTGGCTCCTTTCTTGGAAGAAGACATGGAGAAGTTTTACGTGTCTCTACTTCGTTCAGAAGCTCGCCACTACCAAGATTACCTTGAGCTAGCAGAACAGATCGCAGGGAAAGATATTTCAGAGCGTATTTCGCATTTTGCTCAAGTAGAAGCTGATCTTATCACTTCAGAAGACAGCGACTTCAAATTCCATAGTGGTGCTCCGGTTTAGGCTCCACACAGAGCATTCAGTCCAGTTTAGACTAATCCAGACTAAAAAATTAAGGCCAGCAATTTGCTGGCCTTCTTTATTTATATCTCAATCCAAATATAGACTTAAGCAAGCGTACCGTTGATCTCTGCAAGTACAGCAGCAGGGTCTATCGCTTGCGTAATCGGACGACCAATAACAAGGTAGTCTGAACCTGATTCAATCGCTTTAGAAGGCGTCATGATGCGCTTCTGGTCACCCACATCTGCGCCGACAGGACGAATACCTGGAGTAACTAGCTTGAACTCTTGACCAAGTGCACCTTTAAGCAAAGAAGCCTCTTGTGCAGAACATACAACACCGTCTAAGCCAGAGTTTTTCGTTAGAGAAGCCAAGCGCATCACTTGTTGTTGTGGTTCAAGATCCAGACCGATACCCGCTAAGTCAGATTGCTCCATACTGGTGAGCACCGTTACACCGATTAACAGTGGACGATCTTTGCCATAAGGTTCTAAGATTTCGCGAGAAGCCGTCATCATACGCTCACCGCCACTTGCGTGTACGTTCACCATCCAAACACCCAGTTCAGCGGCAGCACGGACTGCTTTTGAACATGTGTTCGGGATGTCGTGGAATTTAAGGTCTAAAAATACTGAGAAACCACGCTTATGTAATTCACGAACAAATTCAGGGCCAAACAGGGTAAACATCTCTTTGCCCACTTTTAGGCGGCAAGATGCTGGGTCAATTCGGTCGACAAAGGCTAACGCATCCGCTTGATTATCATAATCCAAGGCTACAATGATTTTTTGGTCGTTCATTTCATCTCCTAACGCAGTTAACTTTCTAAAAATTTCTAATCACCTAAACAGGTGATAAATAACAGTCATAAAAATGCAGCCCGAAAGCTGCAATTAATAATTTGGTCTTAAAGTGACCACAAATCTATTCACCATCAAGCCCACGAATAGGCTTGATCGTCCCCCACCCTTTACATGAAGGGCAGTGCCAATACAAAGAGTGTGTCGAGAAACCACACTGACGACAACGGTAATGAGGCTTAACCTTAAGCTGTTCACCAACCATAGATTGAAGTGTGGTTAAGCTGTCTTTTGCTCGGCCTTCTTCTGCTTCCGCTAGGTGGTAATCGATTAATCGATAAAAACCTTTCATGGTTGGATTTTTAACAAGCTGCTTTGTCAGTAACTCTTGAGCAGAGCCTACATCTTCATGGTGAGCAACCAATTGCGCCAGCATCAGTTCGGCAGATACACCGGCTTTCTTCTGAATACACGCTTTGAGGAACTCGACCAATTGAGCTTCTTGTCCAAGCTTGTGGTAACACTCAGCAAGGGTTGGCAACACCTCACTGATAAAATCGATATCTTGTTCAAGTACCGATTCAAGACAATCAATTGTCTTTTGGTAATCTTCGTTCGCTAAGTGGAACTTCCCTAGTGCGATACTTGCGCGAACACATTTAGGGTCTTCAGAAAGCGCCTTCTTAAAATGCTGAAGCGCTTTAGAACGATTACCATCGGCTTGTTCTTGCATTGCAAGCTCACACCAGAAATGCGCGACTGTGGCACGCATCTTCATTTTTTTCTTGCCGAGCTTAACTAAGATATTTCCGTAATGGATAGCCTTGTTCCACTCACGGGTCTGCTGATAAATAGCCACCAACTGCTGTAAAGCGCCCTCTTTATGGTCAGGTTCTTCTACAAGTTGTTCAAAGATTTTTTCAGCGCGATCAAGGAAGCCAGAGACCATGTAGTCTTTAGCTAATTGTTGCAGTGCGAGATTTTTCTGATCGAGGGTAAGCCCCGAACGAGAGATGAGATTTTGGTGAATACGAATAGCGCGGTCGACTTCGCCTCTTGAGCGGAACAAGTTGCCCAAAGCCAAGTGAGTATCGATGGTTTCATTGTCTACTTGAAGCAGCTCAATGAAGTGATCAACCGCTTTGTCAGATTGGTCTGACAGTAATAGGTTCAAACCCGTCACGTATTGACGGGAGATCTGGTGTGATTGCTTTTGTTTTTCTTGCTGAGCATTACGATTACCCATATACCAGCCATAAGCGGCTGCGATGGGCAAAAGTAAGAACAGTAACTCTAACATCAAATATAGCCTTTAAGCTTTAGTATCAGCAGCGACCTGCTTTGATTGCTTATTGAGTTGCTTCTTCAAGCGATGAATTTTTAGCTGAGACCGCATGTGCATATTACCAAAGACTAACCAAGCAAGGGCGAAGCCTGAAACGAATACAACACCTAATAAACTTGATAGGTGGAAGTCACCTTGCGCTAGCAGATAGTTGAAATTCACAGTTGCTTGGTTTTGAGAGCCTAAAGCCAGTGCAATTAGGAAAAGTGCGATAACGGCGACTATTTTTATAATTTTCATAGTTCATCACTCATTGGTTGGTTAGCTATACGATTATGCAGGAAAATTACTAATCAGACCACCATATTATGGTCATAAAAAAGCGGCATACATTATAGTATGCCGCTTTTCTTAATTCCGATAAGTAGGCTACATTCCTGAGTTTACTCGTTCACGCAACTCTTTACCTGGTTTGAAGTGAGGAACGTATTTACCTTCTAACTCAACCTTGTCACCAGTCTTTGGGTTACGTCCAACACGAGGCTCACGATAATGCAGAGAAAAACTGCCAAAACCGCGAATTTCGATTCGATCACCACTTTCTAGTGTTGAAGCCATATGCTCTAAAATGTCTTTTACAGCGTCTTCAATTTCTTTTGCAGAAAGATGCGTTTGCTCAGCGCACAGTCTTTCAATCAATTCAGACTTAGTCATAGTTACCCTCGTTGGTTTTCTTTTTAGAAATTATAGACCTATCGGAAAAATAAGCAAAAAAAAAGGAGCCTTACGGCTCCTTTCTTGGCTAGATAGCTATAATTCTCTTAATGAGAAGCTATTATTCGCCTTTAGCAGCTTTGAATGCGTCTGCCATTGCGTTACCGAACGCGCCTTCTTCAGACTTGTTCAGTGAAGCCATTGCTTCTTGCTCATCAGCTTCATCTTTAGCTTTGATAGATAGGTTGATTACGCGGTTCTTACGGTCTACACCAGTGAACTTCGCTTCAACGCTGTCGCCAACGCTTAGGATTAGAGATGCATCTTCGATACGGTCGCGAGAAACTTCAGAAGCGCGGATGTAACCTTCAACGCCTTCGATTAGCTCGATAGTAGCGCCTTTCGCGTCAACTGCAGTAACAGTACCGTTTACAAGAACACCTTTCTTGTTGTCAGCAACGTATGCGTTGAACGGGTCGTTTTCCATTTGCTTAACGCCAAGAGAAATACGCTCACGCTCTGCATCTACTGCTAGAACAACAGCAGAGATTTCGTCGCCTTTCTTGTATTCACGTACAGCTTCTTCGCCGGCAGCGTTCCAAGAAATGTCAGATAGGTGTACAAGACCGTCGATACCGCCTTCTAGACCGATGAAGATACCAAAGTCAGTGATAGACTTGATCTTACCAGTAACTTTGTCGCCCTTAGCTTGCATTTCTGCAAATGACTGCCATGGGTTAGCTTTACACTGTTTCAGACCTAGAGAGATACGACGACGTTCTTCGTCGATATCAAGAACCATAACCTCAACTTCGTCGCCAACATTAACAACTTTAGAAGGGTGGATGTTCTTGTTAGTCCAATCCATTTCAGAAACGTGTACTAGACCTTCAACGCCTTCTTCGATTTCAACGAAGCAGCCGTAGTCAGTTAGGTTTGTAACACGACCAGAAAGCTTGTGACCTTCTGGGTAACGCTTAGCGATTGCTACCCATGGATCTTCGCCTAGTTGCTTAAGACCTAGTGAAACACGAGTGCGCTCACGATCGAACTTAAGAACTTTAACTAGGATTTCGTCACCAACGTTAACGATCTCTGATGGGTGCTTAACGCGCTTCCAAGCCATATCTGTGATATGTAGAAGACCGTCAACACCGCCAAGGTCAACGAATGCACCGTAGTCAGTAAGGTTCTTAACGATACCTTTAACTTCAGTACCTTCTTGTAGAGTTTCAAGAAGTTCGTCACGCTCAACACTGTTTTCAGATTCGATAACAGCACGACGAGAAACAACAACGTTGTTACGCTTCTGGTCTAGCTTGATTACTTTGAACTCTAGCTCTTTGTTTTCTAGGTGAGCAGTGTCACGGATAGGACGTACGTCTACTAGAGAACCAGGAAGGAAAGCACGGATACCGTTAAGTTCAACAGTGAAACCGCCTTTAACTTTACCGTTGATGATACCAACAACAGTTTCAGCTTCTTCGCAAGCTTTCTCAAGTACGATCCAAGCTTCGTGACGCTTAGCTTTCTCACGAGAAAGTTGAGTTTCACCGAAACCATCTTCAACAGCGTCTAGAGCTACGTCTACTTCAGCACCAACTTCAACTTCAAGTTCGCCAGCAGCGTTCTTGAATTGTTCAGCAGGGATAGCAGATTCAGACTTAAGACCAGCGTCTACAAGAACGAAACCGTTCTCGATAGCTACTACAGTACCTTTAACGATGCTGCCTTGTTGGAATTCAGTTTCAGATAGAAACTCTTCAAAGAGTTGAGCAAAAGATTCAGTCATTATTTAATCTTCAATAATTAAACGTCCATGGGTATCCTACCGCATGGGGTTGATAAATTCGCCGGTCATCATCCTTGCGACCAACGTTCGTACTAGCTCGGCGAAATTACCCAGCCAGTTTCGATTCAATATAGTGTAGTGCTTTTTCTACTACCTGCTCAATATTCATTGAGGTGGAATCAAGCACTAGAGCATCCTCTGCAGGGCGAAGTGGCGCCACTGGGCGATTACGATCTCGGTCGTCTCGCTCTTGGATCTCGCTCAAAAGGTCGTCAAATTTAACATCTAACCCCTTCTGTTGCAACTGTTTAAGGCGGCGACTCGCACGCTCTTCAGCACTTGCATCTAAAAATATTTTCGCTTCAGCTTCAGGAAACACAACCGTTCCCATGTCACGGCCATCTGCAACCAAACCAGGCGCAGCGCTGAATGCACGTTGACGACGAAGCAGTGCTTCGCGAACGCGAGGTAAAGCAGCAACTTTTGAAGCCGCCATGCCAGTCTCTTCTTTACGAAGTTCACCAGACACATCTTCACCTTCTAGGATAACCTTAACTAAGTCGCCTTCAGCAATAAACTGCACGTCTAAGTGTGTAGCAAGCGGTACTAAAGCATCCTCTGATTCGGTATCCACACCATGGTGAATTGCCGCTAAAGCCAATACGCGATAGATCGCGCCTGAGTCTAGAAGATGAAAGCCTAGCTTATCTGCTAGCAACATACACAGGGTACCTTTACCTGCACCACTTGGTCCATCAACCGTAATCACTGGGCTTTGAGAAGGCATCTTTTACTCCACGTTTTGTCGTAAGTTTTATTCTGTACTAGCGATTCGCCACTACTTTATAGGCGGCATATTATAGAGAAAAATTGGAACTCGAGCGAGGTAAATCTCAGATAATTCCGTGTTGATGATGCATAAACCAATGCAACTATCCCAATATCCGTTTGCTTAGGTCAATAAGACACACACGCGCTTTTCGATAGCGCACTTTTCGGTAGATAGAAAAAAGCCTCGCAATAAGCAAGGCTCATGATTTTTCATTTTGTAGAGCAAAGAAGAACTCGCTCAAAGAAGCTTAGCCAATAATAGCTCGAACCGCTTCTAGGTCTTCAGGCGTATCAACACCAGCAGCCGGTGCTTCCGCCGCAACGTCTACGTGGATTTTTTCACCGTACCAAAGTACTCGTAATTGCTCTAGGCACTCAATACGTTCAAGAGTGCTTGGTTCCCAATTAATGTAGGTATTGATAAAACCCGCTCGGTAAGCATAGATACCAATATGACGAAGCAAAGGAGATTCCGCTGCAGTACCGTTGTTCGCGTAAGCATCGCGATCCCAAGGGATGGTTGCTCGGCTAAAATACAAGGCGTAACCGTCTTTATCGGTTACAACTTTAACGGCATTAGGGTTAAACACTTCATCAGCATGAGTAATTTCCACACCTAACGTTGCCATCGGGGCTGTACTGTTAGCAAGATTGTTGGCAACCTGATTAATGATTGAAGGTGGGATAAGTGGCTCATCACCTTGAACATTCACGATAATATGATCATCAGGAATATTCATAACTTCAATCACTTCAGCTAGGCGTTCAGTGCCCGATTCGTGATTCGGTGATGTCATACAAACGGTCGCGCCAAATGCTTTAGCCGCTTTTTCAACTCGAGCGTCGTCGGTAGCGATAATAACGTTATCGGCACCCGCTTTCATTGACTGTTCGTATACCCATTGAATCATCGGCTTTCCACCAATGTCAGCAAGTGGCTTCCCTGGTAAACGGCTAGATTGGTATCTTGCAGGTATAACAACCGTATAAGACATTACTTACCCTCATCCATAGAAACGGTGCGAGCTTCAGGTTCTAAAAGAACAGGAATACCCTCTTTAATTGGGTAAGCAAGGCGATCAATTTTACAAACAAGCTCTTGCTTATCCTTGTCAAAAGTTAGTTTACCTTTACATACAGGGCAAGCAACGATCTCAAGTAGACGGTGATCCATAGTATTCCATAACCTCTTTTATTCTTTTTAAAATTTGCTGTTGCGAATCTTCATAAAACTGCGCAGAAACTGGAAGATACCACCAGTTATCTTGCGCATATTCTTCGCATTTTACAGCGTCTTTTTCTGTCATAATCAGATTCATACCTTTATTAGCTAAGGCATGAAGTTCATCTTTATCAAAATCTTGATGGTCGGAGAAGCCCTGTGTGAAAACCACATCACCATCAAGATCTTCCAATGTTTTAAAAAAGCGCGGTGGGTGGCCAATACCGGCAAAAGCCACCAGCTTGTGTAATTTTGCCACAGACCTTTTCTGACCAGTCTTTAGGTTAACTGCTTGGCTTGGAAGCAAAGACATCGAGAACTCTCGACCGTGCGCTTTACCGCCATTGTTTACCAAAAAGTCGACTTCATCTAAACGAGAAACCGGCTCTCGTAATGGACCTAAAGGAATCAAACTCTCACTACCAAAGCGTCTTGCGCCGTCGATAACTGCAAATTCAATGTCGCGTTCAAGCGCGTAATGCTGAAGGCCATCGTCAGTGATAATCACATCAACGCCTTTGCTCAGCAATGCTTTCACTGCGTTAGCTCGCACAGGGTCGACTGCGACTGGCGCACCAGTTCGCTTACGAATCAAGCGAGGTTCATCACCCGAATGCTCAGCTGGGGTATTTTCATCCAACACCAACGGATAGCTTGGTGCTTTTGCACCGTAGCCACGAGATACGACTCCGGGTTTAAAGCCGTGAGCCTGAAGCATCTCAACTAACCAAATCACAACCGGTGTTTTACCATTTCCACCAGCAGTAATATTGCCCACAACAATAACAGGTAAAGGCGGGCGGTAGGTCTCTTTATTCCCTGAGAGATAAGCGTCACGACGCCGACTACTGATCATTTTGAACAGCAGACTCAGTGGCCACAAAAGCGGCCAGAGAAGATATTTCAACGGGTGATTGTTAAACCAAATCTTTTCGATCACAACAAGACCTAATTTATCCGCTGAACTGAATTCGGTGTAATTGTGCATAAGCACCATCATGCGCGATTAGCTCAGCATGTGCGCCCCTTTCTACAATATGTCCATCATCAACCACTAGAATTTCATCAGCTTGCTCGATGGTAGAGAGTCTGTGTGCGATAACTAATACTGTTTTGTCTTTCTGCAGTTCTTCTAGTGCAGATTGAATAGCTCTCTCTGACTCTGTATCCAGTGCAGACGTTGCCTCATCAAGAATCAAAACCGGTGCATCTCTCAATAGCGCTCGTGCAATCGCAATACGCTGTCTTTGACCACCAGATAGACTCGCGCCATTCTCGCCCACAACCGTATCAATGCCATTTTCCATACCATCGATAAACTCACTTGCATGAGCAAGCTTAGCCGCGTATTCGATCTGTTCACGTGAATACTGTTCTTCTGCTGCGTAAGCGATGTTGTTAGCCACCGTATCGTTAAACAGATGTACATTTTGAGAAACGAGCGCAAAGTGCTCACGCAGATTTCTCAATTCGTAATCACGAATGTCGTGGCCATCAAGCTCAATTGAACCAGAGTCTACGTCATAAAAACGAGTAAATAGATTGGCAATGGTACTCTTACCCGAACCCGATCGCCCAACAAGCGCAACCGTTTTACCTTTCGGTATATTAAAGCTGACCTTATCAAGTGCTGGTTTTTCTGCACCGTCATAAGTAAACGTGACATCTTTTACTGCAACTTCACCCGTTACAGTTTCAGGTTTCAACGTTCCTTTGTTTTGCTCGGTATCTAGATCCATCAAGCCAAATAGAGTCGTACTCGCAGCCATACCACGTTGGAACTGAGACGTTACACTAGTTAGTGCTTTTAATGGGCGCATTAAGCCGAACATCGCAGAGAAAATAACAGTAAATGTACCGGGGGTTAACTCAGCTCGAATAGAGTCAAAGCTAGCTAAGATCAACACCGTCACAACGGCAACAGACGCAATCATCTGAATTATTGGGTTAGCGGCTGCTTGTGCTGTTACTAGCTTCATACTCTGTTGGCGCATTTGGTTACTAACTTGATCAAAACGTTGCTTCTCTATATCTTGACCACCATAAGTTAGAACCACTTTATGTCCTTTCAACATTTGCTCTGCAGACGACGCCACATGGCCCATACTGGTCTGCATATTTTTAGAGATCTTTCTGAACCGCTTAGAAACTATGGTAATAGCCCACGCGACAACAGGCGCGACAGCAAATAACACCAAAGACAACTGCCAGCTATTCCAGAACATCAGCGTCAACAAGCCAATAATACTTGCACCTTCACGGACAATACTGACTAACGCTTTACTGGTTGCTGCAGACACTTGCTCTGAATCGTAAGTAATTCGAGATAGCAATGCGCCTGTCTGTTCTTTATCGAAGAAAGAAACAGGCATGTGCATGAAATGGCTGAAAATCTTACGACGAATTTCCATCACCACATTGCCAGAGACCCAACTCAAGCAATAGGTTGAAACAAAGCCACTGACGCCACGAACGAACATCATGGCAAAGATAATAAGTGGAAGTGTACGTAAAAAGTCAGATTCAGCATTACCAAAGCCTTCATCAAGTAACGGCTTTAGTAAGGAAATCATATAGGTATCAGAAACGGCATTTATAATAAGCGCAATTACCGCAACACCTAGGCCGGCCTTATATAGTCGAATATAAGTCCAAAGTCTTTTAAATGTGACCCAGGTAGTTTCATCTGTTTGTGTTGACATAGAATCGCTTAATTTTCTCACAATAATCTATCTATTCTACTCCCTTACGGAGCATCTGCCTATACCACTGCCCGCCTTGTTGTTCTCTAATCGCATGATATTGCCAACCTTCTTTGCTAAGAGTGATGGTTATTTGTCCGCTTTCTCCAGTATCAAGCCAAGTACTCCCCGCTTCCTGATAGCGTTCAATAACAGACTCACTAGGCATTCCCCACTGATTGCCTTTGGCAAGAGAAGCTATCGCTAGCTGAGGGGACACCGCCCCAATAAACGGCTTAATCGATGACGAATCGCTACCATGATGCGGAACCAACATAACATCACTCCTTAGCTGTTCTCCTTCACGAGCAAGTAACCACTCACTTACCAGCTCAATATCACCAGTGAGCAACATTGAGAAATCAACACTATGATCTGAGATCTTGACCACACACGAATGTGGGTTATACGCCCTCTTCACTTGCTTTGGCGGCCACAACACCTCAAAAACTATATTTTGCCAATTCCAAACCTCTCCAATAGTACATGTTTGAATATTAGGCGGGGCTTGAGTGGTAGATTGGCGTTCTTGAATAATGTTCTGACTGGTTCGTATCCAATTTGGCGTATAGTTCTCAAGTAACGCCGGATAACCACCAGCATGGTCAGAATCGAAATGACTCACAATCACGCCTTCTAATTCATAAATCCCCCTCTGGTTTAAAGTAGGAATCAACAAAGACTCAACAACCGAGCCTCCTGGCCACGCATTGCCAAGATCATAAAGAACAATCTGATTGTTCTTTTCCAAGACCAAAGACAACCCATGCCCAACATCCAAGATCTCTATGGTTAGCTTTTCTTGCTGAGGTTTACCGAACTCCCACCACAACACGAACACTGCCGTTATCAATATCGATAATGTTCGCTTGAAATACCGACTAACAAAGCTCAAGAACAAGATAAGGAATACTGATAATTCAATCGTCTGGTTATCGACTTGGATCCAAAATCGCTCAGAGAAAGGAAGACTAAATACGAGAGGCTCAAGCGATAAGTCGACCAACTTCCACAGCTGACTGACCAAATCATTGTCTAGCGCTGTTATACCAACCACGCCAGACACTGACTCCGATATTAAGCTTAGAAACATTGCCAGAAACAACAGCGGGATCGTCACCATCGATACCCAAGGCAAAAGGAGCAAGTTGTAGAAAACAGAGACTAAACTGACTCCTTTGAAAAACAACATCGAGAAAGGCGCGATCAGGAATGTCAACATTAGTTGAATCTTAATCAGTTGGAGTGCGCGGTTGATAAATGTAAAGGTTGAAGCTGAGCGCTGTGTATTTAACGCGATATAGAGAACAGCGCCCAATGCACCAAAGGACAACCAGAAACTGCTCGACAAGGCTGAAAACGGCCAAATCAGCAGGACCACGCACACACTTAAAGTAACATACCGAAGCAAACTGATATTTTGCCCACGCCACAAGAAATAACTCGCGATAACGCACATCACCAAAGCTCTCAAAGTTGGCAGCGTGAATCCAGCAAACCAACTATAGAAATACGCCAAGCCGAGCCCGAATATTGTAGGTAACCAAAGAAATGAAGGGGAAAGTAACCTTAATATCTTGCCAATCTGATAGCCGATACCAAAGGCAATCCCAATATGCAGCCCCGAAATAGCCATCAAGTGAATCAGGCCACTGCTTTTAAGCATATCCCACCGCTGAGGCGGAATAAGGTCTCGATATCCAAAACTCAAAGCGATAATGAGATCTTGATTTGCCAGCAGACTTAACCTTTCAAGGCTGGCTTCAAACCATTGGGCGCGTAAGTTGGTGCTAGAATGAATTCGGTACTTGGTATCTGCTCTGTAAGTTGCATTGGCAACCACGCCAGCACTAAACAAGTACTTTTCTCGGTCAAAGCCGGCTTCGTTGAGTTTGCCCCATATCGGCTTTATTGAGGCCGATAAATAGACATCATCTCCAAGCGTTAGCTTGAAAGGAGTAAACAAACGCAATTTTATCAATTGAGGAAAGATTAATTTTTCGCCGCCAATTGATCTGACTACTATTACGCTTTCAAAACCGTGGCTATTTTCACTAAAAAGGCTAACAACCGACGCATTTATGGTAGTATTCTGCCCTGATTGGAATAAGCGACTCGTTTGTATTTCAATCGCATTCCCTAGGCAGATAACTAGTATCAATGCTGTTACTGGACCTCTTGCACTCCGGAAAACGCTATACTTTGTTGATGCTAGCAGTAACAACAGCATCAATGGTGCCCAAACCCAATGTGGCATCACAGGCCAGAAGCTGGCAGACACAACTGTCGCAGCAAATGAAATCAAGAACCAAGTGTTAAACAAGAGAGTAGCTTCCTCCTATGCCAAGAAAGTTTATCAAACGATTTATGCCTGACCATGATCTAATCAAGCGTCAGAAAGCATTGAAAGTTTTTGGCAATGTTTTGTACAACCCCAACTTATGGTGCCTTAATCGTCGCTCTGCGGCTGGCGCGTTTGCTGTTGGGTTATTCATGGCGTTTGTCCCTCTACCAAGTCAAATGATTATGTCTGCAGGCCTTGCTGTCGCATGTGGCGTTAACCTGCCTTTAGCTGTCGCACTTGTTTGGATCAGTAACCCGGTTACCATGCCTGTTCTCTTCTACTTTGCTTATAAAGTCGGGGCGTTTGTTATGCATGTGCCACCGCAAGCCTTCCATTTCGAATTGTCTTGGGACTTCATCTTGGCGCAAATGAGCACTATAGGGCCTCCGTTCTTATTGGGTTGTCTGATTTGTGGCGTGGTTTCAGCAATGATTGGCTACTTTGGTATTCGCGGTTTATGGCGCTACTCAGTAGTAAGAAGTTGGAAGAAGCGACAAGCAAGGCACTGAACGCCATTTCTTGTTATTCAATCTAACCTTGTATGCGCTTCACTTAAAACGTACACAAGTTAAAATCGGATGAGCTACTTACCTCTGCAAGATTGGCATGTAACGAAAGTCGTAAAGAACACGAATTGAATTCAATAAAAAAGGATCCCACTGGGATCCTTTTTTGTATCGACTGAAAACTGACGGCCTGTTATTTAGGCGAATGCTATTTAGAACTCAGCACTGAGGCTGGATTCAACTTCGCCGCGCGTGATGCTGGGTACCATGTCGCCAGTAAACTCAGCACAATCGCAGTGCCGGAAACCACAACAACATCCGTCATATCAAGTTGTGATGGCAAGAAGTCGACAAAATAGATATCACCGGACAAGAACTGGTGATCGACCAACTTTTCAAGTCCTTTGATTAGTGTCGTGAGATTAAGAGCGACTAGCACACCTATTGCACTGCCCACTAAACTGCCTAACACGCCTGAGAATACGCCCTGCCAAACAAAGATGCGCTTCACAAGGCCGTCTGATGCACCCATGGTTCTTAAAATCGCGATCTCTGATGCTCTGTCTTTTACTGCCATCATTAGCGTCGAGACAATATTGAAACAAGCCACACCAATAACCAGTACCATCACCAGATACATGATGGTACGAACGAGTTGGATATCTCGATACAAGAAACCAAACTTCTGCTGCCAGCTTCGTAGATACACATACACATCAAGCTGATTGCCCACTTCACGCACAATAGAGTTCGCGTTCAGCACATCGGTCACTTTCAAAGAAACCCCAGTTACCGCCTCACCTAAGTTTGCGTAGACCTGAGCATCACCAATCGGGATTAGCGCCAAACTGTGATCTATCTGACCATTAAGCGTCAGCAAGCCAACCACTTTCACTCGAACACGTTTTGGTGCCTGAACCTTCACAGAACCGTTTACCGTCGGAATCATCAAAGTCAGATAATCACCGACTTTCGCACCCAGCACATTCGCTACACCAGAACCCAAAATGATCTGTTGTTGCCCTGCCTTAAACTCACTCCAAGCTTGCTTATCGATAAAACTCGATAGGCTTGATACCTGTTGTTCTAGCTGCGGATCAACGCCGCGAACTTCAATTGCTTTGAGTTCTTTGCCCTTTTCAGCAAGCGCTGTAATTTTTACATAAGGCGCAGCAGCAACGACTTTATCGTGCTTAACCGACTCCTCAATCACGTGCTCCCAACGAGTCACAGGCTCATTCACGCCTTCAAATTCACCATGAGGAATGACAGAAAGTACTCGTGATTGAAGCTCTCGCTCAAAGCCATTCATCGCAGATAAGCCGATAATGATCACCGCGACACCAACCGCAATACCAATCGTCGAAGACAATGAGATGAACGACACCATCTTGTCTCGTTGTTTCGCACGGCTAAATCGGCCGCCTATCAATAAAGATAAAGAGGAAAACACTTAGCTCTCCTCTTTTTCTACGTTGACCAGTAAACCATCTTGCATGTGAAGTTGGCGATCCATCTTACCGGCAAGTTCACCATCGTGAGTCACGACCAAAAAGGCAGTATCGTATTCACGGTTCAGTTCACGCATTAAGTCGTAAATAGACAGTGCGGTGTTATGGTCAAGGTTACCGGTTGGTTCATCCGCCAACACTAGCGCAGGCTTATTCACCAATGCACGAGCAATCGCCACACGTTGCCTCTCGCCACCAGAAAGCTCTGAAGGTCGGTGGTCCACGCGGTGACTCAATCCAACTTTGTCCAACAAACGTTGTGCTTCTTGCTTTGCTTTAGCGGGCTTTTCGCCGCCAATCAATAACGGCATCGCCACGTTTTCTAAAGCTGAAAAGTCAGATAGAAGATGATGGAACTGATACACAAAGCCAAGATGCTGGTTGCGAAGCTTCGCCTGCTTATTCGAACTCAAAGATGCTAAATCTTGACCAAGAAAACTCACACTGCCCGCAGAAGCATCGTCTAATGCGCCTAAGATATGCAGTAAGGTACTTTTGCCCGAGCCAGAGGTACCGATGATTGCTACTAGCTCACCCTTTTCGATGTCAAAGCTGACTCCCTTGAGCACCTCAGTATCTAACGAGCCTTCACGGTACGTTTTACGGATATCATTACATTGAAGAAAATTACTCATAACGAAGGGCCTCAGCAGGTTTCACAGACGATGCACGATAAGAAGGAAATACAGTAGCAATCAGGCTAAGTGCAATAGCCAGAACCACAACAACAGCGATTTGAATTGGGTTAATCAAAATTGGTAACTGTCCACCAAAGGAGAATAGAGCAACGCCCATCGCCTCTAAAATAGTATTAAGGTTCATCGCTAGAGCAACGCCTAACACACCACCAGAGAGCGCACCAATCACGCCACTACTTGCGCCTTGAACCATGAAGATCCCCATGACTTGACCATCAGTCATGCCTTGGGTCTTAAGAATCGCGACTTCAGACTGCTTCTCCATCACCACCATGATAAGTGCTGAGATAATATTGAAAGCAGCAACACCGATGATAAGCCCAAGCATTAAACCCATCATGTTTTTTTCCATACGAACGGCTTGGAATAGCTCACCTCGTTGGTCTCGCCAGTCGCTCCACAACCAACCTTCCGGTAATGGCTGAGTTGATAACTCTGCGACTTCAAACGGATCTTCAAAAAATAGTCGCCAGCCTGAAATAGTGTCTGATTTATAACGCATCAAACGCCCAGCGTCTTGGATGTCTGTCACCATCAGTTGAGCGTCGATATCAGAACCTGTATTGAAAATACCGGCAACGGTGAAATTTCGTTGGCTTGGAATACGACCTAATGGGGTGTATTGGCTAGCGCTGGTCACCATCAAGCGAACTTTGTCACCCATAGATACCTTCAAATTTCTCGCCAAAGTATGACCGAGGAACAACTGATATTGACCCGCTTTAAGTGAAGACAATCTGCCCGCAATCAAGTGGTTCTGAAGAGGGTCATCTGAATTGGGTTCAATGCCAATTAACAAACCCGCAGATAATTGAGCCGGACTCTGAATCACTGCCTCACTGCGGACAATCGGTTCAACGTGACCATTAAGCGAGATTTGCTCTGCAAAATTAGGCGCTTGGGCAGAAAGAGAGGTAGTGCCACCTTGCTCATAAACCACCGCTTGAGGAAGAACACCAAGAATTCGGTCTTTTAACTGCGCTTCGAATCCATTCATTACCGATAAAACAGTAACCAAAGACAGCACACCAATGGTGATACCTGCCGTCGACATATAAGAAACAAAACGGCTAAAGCGATCACCTGAACGGCCTTTCAAATAGCGTAGGCCAACAAACAACGAAATAGGATGAAACATACTTTGAACCATCTAAAGGGGATGCGGGTTAATGTAACGGGTATTGCTGTTACTGTGTAGGGGTTAATTGAAAATATAGAGTGAATTAACTCAATTAGTTAGGCTTGAAAAACAGAACCTTGTCAAAACACCAAATTTCAAACAACTATTTGAGACTTTCAATTAACTGACCTTGATTACTGCGGCCACATAGCGATAATCAATAGATCACTTCAAGGAACTAACGCATGACAGAACAAGAGTTTTTCACCGTTCACCACAGCCTTACCGCTAATATAGAGCCAATGGAAAGTAACTTCACTTTACCTTCTCAAATTCAGTTCGAATCCGAGATCCCTGCCCCTTTCGTTGTGGCGAGTGAATTTAGCCAATTGGACCTGTTAGCCGACAGTGCTCGCGCTGAACTGAAAAACAGCGACTTGAAGAACGTCACCAGTTTATTGGATGCACAAAACTCTAAATTAAACCTGTTGTTGAGCTTTATGTTATCGCAGCAAGATGAAGAGAAGTTTCGTACTCACACCTACTCTTTCGGTGCGAGTCAATTTTCCTGCTTTTCAAAAACAGATATCGAAGCGGGACGTTTAGTAAAAGCTAAACTGTTCCTAGAGCACCCTGCCGCAGCCATATACTGCTACGCGGAAGTGTTTGCAAGCCAGCCTAAAGATTCCGGTTTCGAAATTAACTTCAAATACGCTCATCTTCGCGATACTGACCAAGACCTGCTAATTAAAGCGGCACTTTATCAACAACAGAAACTCTTGCGTCAACGCTCTCTAGACCGAGATAACAAGTAAATTAACATGACCAAAAAATCCATATTTACACTACCTAAACTTAAAGGTGCCGGTGACAAAAAGCACATCGGTAACCTAGTCGGTTCGTCTCTCGCTCTTGCCATTGCCAAACTCGCAGAGCAACACAACAGCCATACCGTCTTGGCTGTACCCGACCCACAAGTGGCGCTTAAGCTTCAATCTGAAATTGAACAGTTTACGGCACATGAAGTCGCATTATTCCCTGACTGGGAAACGCTGCCATACGATAGCTTCTCGCCGCACCAAGAGATCATCTCAGATCGTATCGCACGCCTTTACGCACTGCCAACACTAAAAGATGGCATCACGATCGTTCCGATCAGCACGTTATTGCAACGCCAGTCACCGCGTGACTTTTTGCTACAACACACGTTAATGGTGAAAACGGGCGATCTGTACTCTTTAGAGAAACTGCGTCTACAGCTTGAAAAGTCAGGCTATCGTTACGTTGACCAAGTGTTTGGCCCCGGTGAATACGCAAGCCGTGGCTCTATTCTCGATCTGTTCCCAATGGGCAGTAAAGACCCGTATCGAATCGATTTTTTCGATGACGAAATCGACACTATTCGTACTTTCGATCCTGAAAACCAGCGTTCTATTGAAGACATCTCTGAGATCCGCCTGTTACCAGCGCACGAATTCCCAACCTCGGAAACGGCGATTGAAGACTTCCGTATTCGCTGGCGCCAACAGTTTGATGCCCGCCGTGAACCAGAGTCAGTTTACATGCAGGTATCTAAAGGCACATGGCCTGCGGGTATTGAGTACTGGCAACCGCTGTTCTTCGATCACACAGAAACCTTGTTTGATTACGTTGCCGATGAAACGCAACTGCTGATTCTAGGTGATGTCGAGACTGCAGTAGACTCATTCCTAACGGACGTTGCTCATCGATACGAACAGCGCGGTGTTGACCCATTACGGCCACTTCTCACGCCTGAACAACTGTGGCTGAAGAAAGACGAGCTGTTCGCACACTTCAAACAGAAGCCACAAGTCAATCTGAGCTTAGATTCAATTGAAGAGAAAGCTGGACGTACCAACCTTCCGGTTGTGTCTCTTCCTGATCTCAGTGTTCAGCATCAGAATAAAGAACCACTCGCAAACCTAAGAAAGTTCACTGAAGCCTTCGAAGGAAAAGTGGTCTTTTCGGTTGAATCAGAAGGTCGTCGTGAAGCGCTGAGTGAACTGCTTCGTGGTATTAAAGTACGACCAAGCGAAGTTGAAAACCTCGATGCCTCAATTAAAGGCAAAGACAAGTTCAGCCTCATCCTTGGCTCTGCTGAACACGGTTTTATCCATGAAGAGCAAAACATCGCCCTTATCTGTGAAAGCGACCTGTTGGGTGATCGCGTTGTTCAGCGCCGTAAGAAAGACAAAAAAAGTGTTAACAGCGACACTGTCATTCGTCACTTAGCCGAACTTAAACCGGGTCAACCTGTTGTTCACATTGACCACGGTATTGGTCGCTACATTGGCTTGCAAACACTCGAAGCCGGTGGCATGAAAACCGAATATGTAACGCTTGAGTATCAAAACGATGCCAAGCTCTACGTGCCAGTAGCATCTTTGAACTTAATCGGGCGTTACTCGGGTGGCGCTGAAGATTCAGCACCTCTGCATAAACTCGGTGGCGAAGCATGGCAAAAAGCTCGTAAACGCGCCGCGGAGAAAGTACGTGACGTTGCAGCAGAGCTACTTGATGTTTACGCTAAGCGTGAGCTAAAACCTGGCTACAAGTTTGTACTCGACCGTGGCCAATACGCGACTTTCAAATCTGGCTTTCCGTTTGAAGAGACCGATGACCAAGCGATGGCCATCAATGCCGTTATGTCTGATATGTGCCAAGCCAAAGCCATGGACCGTTTGGTGTGTGGTGATGTTGGCTTTGGTAAAACCGAAGTCGCGATGCGTGCAGCATTCGTTTGTACCGACAACAGCAAACAAGTAGCGGTTTTAGTTCCTACTACTCTACTTGCTCAGCAACACTTCGAAAACTTCCGTGACCGTTTCGCCAACTTGCCGATTCGTGTTGAGGTTCTATCCCGATTCAAATCAGCTAAAGAGCAGAAGTTGATCATGCAAGATGTCGCCGACGGTAAGGTCGATATCTTAGTGGGTACTCACAAGCTACTTTCGAGTGATATTAAGTTTAAAGACCTTGGCTTGCTGGTTGTCGATGAAGAACACCGATTTGGTGTGCGTCAGAAAGAGAAAGTGAAAGCGATGCGTGCGGATGTCGATATTCTAACGCTTACTGCGACACCGATCCCGCGAACGCTGAACATGGCAATGAGTGGCATGCGTGACCTTTCGATCATCGCTACACCACCCGCACGACGCTTGGCAATTAAAACCTTCGTTCGCGAGAGTGATGATGCCATCGTCAGAGAAGCGGTGCTGCGTGAAATCATGCGTGGTGGCCAGGTTTACTTCCTACACAACCAAGTCGACACGATTGAGAAAACAGCAGAGTCATTGCAAAAGCTGATTCCAGAGGCGCGCGTGACTGTAGCTCATGGCCAGATGCGAGAGCGCGAACTGGAACGCATCATGAATGACTTCTACCACCAGCGCTTCAACTTACTGGTGTGTACAACCATCATTGAAACCGGTATCGACGTACCAACGGCAAATACCATCTTGATGGATAGAGCCGATAACCTTGGTTTAGCACAGCTGCACCAATTACGTGGTCGTGTAGGTCGTTCGCACCACCAAGCTTATGCTTACTTGTTAACGCCACACCCTAAAGCAATGACCAAAGATGCGATCAAGCGATTGGATGCGATTGCTTCGCTCGAAGACTTGGGCGCAGGCTTTACCTTAGCAACTCACGATTTAGAGATTCGTGGTGCGGGTGAGTTGTTAGGTGATGAACAGAGTGGTCAAATCCAGTCAGTTGGTTTCACCTTGTACATGGAGATGCTTGAACAAGCGGTTGAAGCATTGAAGGAAGGTCGAGAGCCATCGCTTGATGACCTACTGCGTGAACAAACTGAAATTGAGATGCGTTTGCCAGCACTATTACCAGATGACTACATCCCAGACATCAATACACGTTTGTCTACCTATAAGCGTATTGCGAGTGTGAGTGACTCCGACGAATTGGCAGAGTTGAAAGTCGAGCTGATTGATCGCTTCGGCCTTCTGCCTGATGCAACCAAGAACTTGTTATCAGTTTCTGAGCTAAAATTAGCCGCAGCGTCTATCAAAGCGAAGAAAATTGAAGCCCACGATAAGGGTGGATTCTTAGAATTCTACCCGGATGCTGACATAAACCCGACCTACCTTGTTAAACTGTTGCAATCTCAACCGCAAAAGTTTTCAATGGAAGGACCAACAAAGTTCAAGTTTACGATACCATTGGTCGACAGACGGAAACGAATTCAATTTGTTAGTGATTTATTGGGCGAATTCAGACAAAACTTGCTGCCTTCAGCATAAGACCCAATCCACTTGCACATATAAATTATCCAGCCGGTAGTTCGACTGGAAGACGGAGTAAAAATGAAAAGACTGATCCCACTGCTACTATTGTTCGTCTCACTGCCAAGTTTGGCGCAGAGACAATTTGATATAGAAGTGATCATTTTTAAGCGCGCTGTTGATGCAGAGAAGGTGAACGAATCTTGGCCAAATACACAGCCTAAGATTTCACTTGAACGCGTTGGTTCATTTCAAGATACCCAATACCGAGCAAAGAAAGGCGTTCAAATGCTACCTTACTCGGAATACAAGTTAACGCCTCAGAAAGACAAGCTACGTAAACACGCTGGCTTTGAAGTTCTGATGCATACCGCTTGGCGTCAAGGCGACCAAGGTAAGAGCTCGGCACCTGTTTTCCATATTCAAGCAGGTAAAGATTTCTCTAAACAGTTTAATGCTGATGGCTCTGAAAAAGGCGCAATCACTGCAGGCAGCGCTGATGGGTTCCAAGAAGAGACCATTGATAAGCCACTCTACGAATTAGACGGCAAGCTGCAAATCTACGTTCAGCACTACCTATACGCTGAAACGACATTAGATTTAAAAGCGCCAAGCGTTCGTGAAGTGACTCTACAAGAGCAACAAATTGAGCTAGATTCACCAGTAAGTGGCGCAGAAAGCAACGTCCAGGTGGGCAATCTAACTGAAATTTCTCCGACGGTTGAAGTCCAAGAGTTCCTTAAGAGCTACCGCATGGACCAAAAACGTCGTATGCGCAGTACAGAAACTCATTACCTTGACCACCCACTTCTTGGAATGGTGATTCAAGTTAGACGTGTAGCGCAGTAAATTACTTGCCGATTCGGCTATAATTATATAAATAATTCAATCCGCCCTCCTAGTGAGGGCGTTTTATTAAGTGCTATCTATCTTTATTCTGTACTGACTCTCTTTGCTCAGTACTTACACGTTACTTGGTACGCTCTATGAGCCCTGAATTTCAGATCAACACACAAAATCTTAGCCTTAAAATCATTGAGGCCTCAGATGCTCAAGAATTTTCTCAGCTGGTTAAGTCCTCCCCTAGCTTGCTGCCATGGGTCGACTGGTGTCATAAAGAGTTTTCTATCGTCGAGGCCGAGAAATTTATTCTGGCAACTCGCCTGAACTGGGTGAAAGCCGATGCGTTTGGCTTTGGCATCTTTGAACGAAAAAGCGATAAGTTAGTCGGTATGGTTGCCATTAATGAGCTTTACCACACCTTTAATATGGCGAGTTTAGGTTATTGGGTCGGTGATGACTTTCAAAGGAGAGGGATCGCCAAAGAAGCGATGTTCGCCCTATTTGAATTTTGTTTCGCGCAACTCAAGTTAACGCGTTTGGAGATTGTCTGCGATACCGAGAACCTACCCAGCCAAAAGTTGATCGAGAAGTGTGGCGCTGAGCGAGAAACCATTGCCCAGAATCGATTTCTGTTTAACGGTAAGCCGAAAGATGGCGTGGTTTATTCTGTGCTACCTCCAACGTCTTAACAGCAGAAATGAGTTCAACACCTGCGATAATCCATAATCGACACGATCAAAAAAGAGCTCCGAAGAGCTCTTTTTTATTATCAGCGTAATGCTCTGAGAAGGCTTACCTGATTAGTGAAGCTTTAGGTTTGGACGAAGTACACGGTTAATACGACCAACCAGCATCATCAGTGATGTTTTGATTAAGCCGTGAAGCGCCATCTGGTGCATGCGGTACAAAGAGATGTAAACCACACGAGCAATACGACCTTCGACCATCATCGAGCCTTTCGTCAGGTTACCCATCAAACTACCTACCGTAGAGAAACGGCTAAGTGAAACTAGCGAGCCTTTGTCTTTGTAGATGTAGTCTTTCAGGTCACGACCGTTCAACTTAGCAATGATGTTGCTGAATGCACAGCTTGCCATTTGGTGAGCCGCTTGTGCACGTGGCGGAACGAATGAACCGTCTGCTTGTGTACATTGCGCCAAGTCACCGATTGCAAAGATGTTGTCATCCAGTGTTGTTTGCAGCGTGTTCTTCACAACCAACTGGTTGATACGGTTGGTTTCAAGACCACCGATATCTTTCATGAAATCTGGTGCTTTGATACCTGCTGCCCATACCATGATTTGAGCTGGGATCTTGTCACCATCTTTGGTTGTTAGGCCGTCAGAATCCGCCTGAGTCACCATCGTATTCGTACGAACGTTCACACCAAGCTTGGTTAGCTCAGAGTGTGCTGCACTTGAAATACGAGGAGGTAGAGCTGGAAGAATACGCTCACCCGCTTCAACTAGGTTTACGTTCAGCTTGCTTGAATCTAGGTCGCCGAAGCCGTAAGTACGAAGCTCTTTAACTGCATTGTGTAGCTCTGCAGAAAGCTCTACACCTGTTGCACCAGCACCAACAATCGCGATGTCTACCGTGCCTTGACCGTTCTTAGCGTGAAGCTTTAAGAACTGGTTGTTCATTTCTGTACGGAAACGGTGTGCTTGCTCTGGACTATCAAGGAAAATACAGTTGTCACGAACGCCTGGAGTGTTGAAGTCGTTTGACGTAGAACCTAGCGCCATCACAAGAATATCGTATTCAAGTTCACGGCTTGGCATCAGCAGTTCACCGTGCTCGTCTGTAAGTTCGCTTAGTGCAATCACTTTACGCTCACGATCGATGTCGTTCAGGCTGCCCATTTGGAAATCGAAGTAATGGTTTTTTGCGTGCGCACGGTAGCTTAATGCATCAACACCTTCATCCAGTGAGCCCGTTGCTACTTCATGAAGTAATGGTTTCCATAGGTGGCTTGCTTTACGGTCTACCAGAGTGATCTGGGCACGTTTCTTACGACCTAAAGTGCGGCCTAGCTTAGTTGCTAGTTCTAAACCACCAGCACCACCGCCTACTACGATAATTTTTGTCACAATGACAATCCTCTACAAAATGAATAAATGGGGTTCGGCTCGATTACTCCAACCGATAAATTCTATGTATCTACTCGGCCTTGAATGTGAAGGCTGTTACAAATTGGATTGCCGCGAAAAAGAATAACGACAGCTCACCGAGTAGTTAGAGGGGTTACAAACAACAAATATTGGTTTGTTGTTTTGCTCACATGGATAAAAAAGTGACTACCTGAGAGGCAGAACACAAATTATGGGCAAGTTTTTTCACTCGCTCTCAATTTTTTTTGATATTTGTCAAAATATTTTGCTTGGGAACATTATATATAGCAAAAAGATGACCGCAACAAAAAAATCCTTACCCTCAATGAGGATTCGCGACTAATTAGTTAACGTTTGCGCAAACTGATCTATAAATGCACAAACCGACCGATAAAACATATACAACTACTTTATCAATACCAATCTCTAAGATTCAGATGTGAAAAAGCAGCACTCATTGAGCACTGCTTTTATAAAACATCTGGATTGATTAAGCGTTTTTGAACGCTTTCATTGCTTGAAGATGTTGAGAGATCTTTTTGAATTTATGACTCTCTTTCTCATCCCAGATTACATCATAGTAATCTTCTAGCGCGGCAGCTGTTTTGGTATTGTCGTGAATTTCATCTTCACGAGAAAGCACCACTAAACAGCGTCCTTTGTTTTTCATACGGTACTGAGCAACACATTTAGTTGCGATGTCTTCGTACTCTTCTGGACGGTCAATTCGACCTACCATGTTGTTCTCAGGGTGCAGATTAGGGTTGAACACCACCTGCTTAATCCCACATAAGAAACCAATACGCTCAGACCAAAAACCACCTAAACCTACACCACAAATAATGGGATGCGGATCATCGGATTGCTCTATCACCTTATGCACTTCTTTTAGCAGATGCTGCATATCGTGTTTTGGATGCAAAGTACTGTAGTTGATGAAACGAACGTCATCATCAATGAATTGCAACTGCAGTATTTTTTCGTGATTGCCCGGGCTTGTTGAGTCGAAGCCATGTAGATAGATAATCATTGTACCTCCCCCGTTGAATATTGGTACGTTTTGATCAATCTAACACGAAAAACAAGGTTTTAAAGGTAACAGCTGAGAAATTATATTTTTCACTTCCTAAACGTGATCCTAGCTACATAAAGTGTGACTCAGAGCCTCCGCTTCACGCAGATAACTTTCATCGCCCCAAAGCTGATGAGCAAGTAAATACCATAGCATCGCCATCATCTGGCTTCTTGGTAACCATGCTTCTACACCATCAAGCCAAGGCTGAACATCATGGATTCCTCGCAGCTGACAGTACTTCTCAACCGCTTCTGTGACTGGCGCGCCAGCAACCGCAATGGTTAATGTCAAATCGAGCCTAGGGTCTGCGAGCGCAGCGTATTCCCAATCAATAATCTTAATGCAGTCACTGTTTCTCACTAGGTTATAACCACCTAAGTCAAAATGGCACAAAGACAGGTCAACATTGGTAATACTCGGAGCCACGCGCCACTCTTGATAAATCTTAGTGCAGGCTTCGGTCTTATGAATCGCATCAAGCTGCAGCCAGTAATGGTCGACTCGCGCCGTGAAACTGAATGGTTGCAGTGGTAATCGCGCAGTATTAACCAGATGAACAGAGATCAGCGTTTTCAACAGGTCATCGAGTTCTAGATCTTCGTAAAGTGTCTCACCCGCAATCCACTCAACCAGTAACCCCTGCTCATTCACTACCATTGGGCTTGGCCCGATACCGAGTCGCTCAATGGCAGACAGCACTTGGTACTCTTCATGGCGAGAAATGAAGAACGCTTTGGTGATAGGTGTGGTTGGCCGCCAAACATACGCAGTACCATCGGCATCGACCAACTTCCAACATCGATTGGTCAAACCGCCTGTTAATGTCTGTGCTCTAACTGGAGGCTCAGAAAAGTAACCGTCAAGCGAACTCAAACTGGTATCAAGAAGCTTAGCCTCAGACCAAGAAAAAATTGCCATATTTACTCCCTATAAACGTCTTCATTCCCTACAAAAAAGACACTGACCAAAAGCCAGTGTCTCTTCATAAACAGCACATCATGCACTGCATTAGCGTGTGACCAAGCTATACGCTGTCAAGATTAAGCGCTGCCAATACTAGACATTGTCAAATCCGGCTGCGCATAGTTGGCAAGTAAGCGAAATTAAAGGCCTAGTAGGCTCTTAGATTGTTGCTTACGGATTTCAGTCTCGTCAGCCCATTCAATCAAGCCAGACTCAAGATCCATTAGACGCATCGTCATTTTGTAGTATACGTCTTCATCGCTACCCGCTTTCTTAACGATGCTTGATAGGTTGCCGTACAGCATGTACTGAGCACCAACCATTTTACCGAATTGAATCGCTGAACTTTGGTTTACAAGCTCATCGTTGTTTTGGAAGTTCAATTGGTCACGAACAGACTCTACACGGTCCATATCAACGAAACGGAACTTACCAGAGTTCAGCATCTTAGTACTGATAGTGTCAGTGATTGACTCAGTATCGATGTGCTCACTTGTTTTGTTCTTGATTCGCTCTACAAACACGATTGGACGCTGTTCACGAGTAATGTAAGACACAGAACCAGACGCCATCATGCTATCGACCATTTCACCCGCAATCGTTTGAAGGTCAGTTGAACCGAAATCGATTGTCGTGGTTTCTACTGCTTGTGCATCACCGTAGCTTACCTTGTTTGAACAACCGCCTAAAATAACCGCTAAACCTAGTAGCGCAATGACACTCTTTTTCATTTTGTTTCCTCAACTTATCACTGAGCGGGGTTACCCACACTCTTAAATTCTTGTATTTACGAATCATGAGACCCGTTTAATCTAACTTACTGCTCTCGGAACTGGACTCTGAACTGAGTCGCTTTCGGGTTTACCGACACTTCCGACAACGAAATACTTTCAAAACCACGAACAATCGCTTGCTTCCAAGGACCTTGTTTAAGGTTGACCTCAAGCCCGGCATCGTCGTACCAGTAAAAACGATAAAGAATATGTTGATCGCCTTTATAGTTACTGTTTAAACGAACGATTCCTCGCGTATGACCGTCGACCAGATCGGTGCGAATATCTTCAACCTGTAAACGGCTGCCCAATACCTTGTCACCAAAGAAAACGTTCTGAGTCAGACTATCGACCCTTACGCCAGCTGTATTATCAGCACAACCAGCCAGAGCCATAACCGCTGCTAAGCTCACTAACCACTTTTTCATTACAGCCTCCCTAGCTGTTTATGCCACATTGTTGCATTGTTTCCTTGTCGAGAAATCCACACCAAGGTGGTCTGCCCTTCTCGAATATCAAAGTCGTACGTTTTAGCGCCCGCTTCCAACGTATATTGACCGCTATTTGCTACAAACGTACTGCTCTTAATCTCTGCAGGTAATGATTGCCAACTGCGAGTGTCTGGTTGCTCTGTCAGTGTGTTCCACACGTTGAACAGAATATTACCGACATCATCGCCTTTGGTTGCTTCTTTTCGAATGCGATCTTTCGCGACTACACGTAGCGCTTGGCGAATAACAATGCTTGTCATACGTTCCGATAGATCGTTCTGCGCCATCGCGTTTACATCAGTGATCAAATGTTCTTGTAGCGGCTGTCCGCTGATTCGCAAGGCAGAAAAACGCTCTACGTTTTGACTTGGGTAATATGGCAGCGCAAGAGAGTATATTGCCCCCTGATCGCGACTGTCATAAACAGGCAAATCCAGTCGCCAACTGTCCATAGCTTGCACAGCGCTCTGCTCTTGAAGAACAATCACTCGCCCTTCACCTGCACTAAGTTTAGAAGATTGCTTATAGCGTTTTTCTAATGTTGCTAAATCTTGTCGCATCCCTAAACGAGCGGCTGTTGCCATGGTTCTATCGATGATTTCTTGGTTATCTGGCATCACAGCCAAAGCACGACGATAGTCAACGTAGGCGCTGTTTAAATCATTTGACGCTTCATAAAGCAGACCAGACAAGAACATCAGATACGCATTCTGTACTGACTGCAGTTTCTTACCCGCATCAGGGTAATTGGCAAGGATGCTACCCACATTGGCAGACAAGCCTTGCTTCTTCGCATCGCTGGCTGCTTTGTCTAACTCAGCCTCGCGTTGCTTCTTCGCTTGTTCTTGAACTTGGTTGGCGCGACGCATTTCGATCACCGCACCTTCTAAATCGTTTTTCTTGAGGTAATTTAAACCGAGATACAGATGAAGAAAGCCCAACTCGTAATCGGCTGGCACATACTCGGTAATATTGTCATTCACAGCTAACGCACCCACACTGGTTGCACTGTCTGAGATTGAGATCACGGCTTTGCGTTGCTGCTCAGTAACCGCCTGATCAGCCACTTCAAACGAAGCCTTACTCTCAGGGTATTTTTGATCCAGCAGATTAATTCTGCCTCTTTCAAAGTTATCAAGGATGTCGCCTGCCGCGTAATCTGGTAGCTCTTGCTGAGCCTCTGAATAATCTCCAGATTTAACGGCTTGGTAGATCGCTTTGTTTTGTGCGCTGTAATGACTGAACAGGCTTCCTGCAGACATACTCGCACAACCTACGGTCAACGCCGATAACAGGGCAATGGAAGCGAATCTAAACTGTTGCTTCACTTATCGTCTCCGTGCATGTTTAAAATGCCTACTTTATTAGGGTCTGCTGACCTTTAATGGTCTCATTATCAAAACGAAACGCGTTGTAAAAAGGATCTCAAGCCAGTTGAAACCCTACTGATTTAGCCTCTGCCTAGGCGATGCCGATGTTCAGACAACAGATAGAACTTAAAGTTGGCATACAAACTACAAATTTTCCAACTAACTACTTGTGTTAACCCACTAATGAGCGCGTTTAAACTAGCTCATTAGCTTTCATTAACTCGTTAGCTTTTCATTAGCTCATTAACTTTTTATTAGCTCATTAATAGGGGGCCAAGTGGACGGCCGCCAACCAAGTGCATGTGAATATGATAAACCTCTTGGCCACCGTGAGAGTTACAGTTCACGATAAGACGATAGCCATCTTCTGCAATGCCCTCTTCTTTTGCTAACTTGCGAGCAACAGTAAACATGCGCCCCATCATCGCTTCATCTTGGACTTCAACATCGTTAGTTGTCGGAATCAGCTTGTTTGGGATGATTAGGATATGGCTTGGCGCGCGAGGGTTAATATCGCGAAATGCGGTTACTAAATCGTCTTGGTATAGTAGATCTGCTGGGATTTCTTTGTTGATGATCTTAGTAAAAATGGTTTCTTCAGCCATGTTTCTCTCCGATAAAACATTTATTTTTTAATGCTTTGAGTATGCGCTATGCCGCATCAAACCACAATAAATCTGCTTTAAAGCATAATAAAAAACACCGTTCAAATCAAAGAAAACGAGCCTTAGCTCTCAAGAATGGCATGTTGGTTATAACTGAGCGCTATTTTTGACGTGTGCGTCATAAAATGCGTAAGCCGAGCTCAATAGAATGCTGATAATTTTGTTAGTTTTACTTTGACCTGACATTAGGTCTGCATTTTTATTTAGGGAGAAAGCCATGAAGGGATCTGTGATCAAGCGTATGTACGCTGGTTTCGCACTGATCATCATCATGTTCGCAGTCACGATAACCATCATGATGAACAGCATGAATCAGATACACAGCAATTTTGAGAGTGTCTCAGAAACCTCATTACCACTTGTCGCGCTTTCAAATCAAACGAGTGTTCAATTGCTTTCTGCTGATAAGTCATTCAAAGATTTCTTAACCACACAAAACGCTGAACGCATGTCTGCAATGCGTACAGAATTTGCTGCATCACAAAACTCGTTTTCAGAAGTTCTCGGTAGTTTAGAAGCGGCAAGCCAAAACAATGCTTCACTTGTTGAACGTATCGCGCAATTAAGAGCAATGGAAGAACGCTACTTCGCCGAAGCTGACGAAGCGATGAACAACTACGTCGCGATGTTCGAAGCACAAGAACAAGTACAAAAAGCGTCTCGTGACTTCCAACGCTTACATTCAGAATTAACCGTTGGTATGAAAGAGTACGTTGCCGACCAAAAAAGCATCTCTGTAAAAGTGATGGCAAAGAGCTACTTCATCAAACTGCAAGACGCAGAAGTTATTACCTCTGATGCACTTGCTAGCTCTGATGTTGCCTTCGTTCAAAAAGCCCTTAACCAAAACAAAAAGGCCGTTACTCATCTTAACTACGCTTATCGAGGTCTATCAACACAACTACCAGCACTTAAAAATGTCTTCGATGAGTCGGTTCAGAAGTTCACCAAAGACGTTGGTCAGAAAGGTGGCGTACTAGACAAACACAACAACTACCTACAAGCCAAACAAGCGTTGTACGTGAACATCGCTAACCTAGCTCTAGAAGTTGACCAAGCGATGGCTGTTTTGGACTCATTCAACGTGACCGCTGAAGAGCAACTTAACTCATCACTCGCTGACGCAAGCAGCATCTACGACAAAGGCCTATTCAACGCGATTGCCATTGGCATTGTTGTGACTGTGTTCGCTGCTGCGATTGGTTACCACATTGCACACAGCGTACGAGAGCCATTAACTCGCATCCTCGGTACATTAGAAGGTCTAACTGAAGGTGATATGACTCAGCGTATCGATATTCGCTACGACAACGAATTCAGCCGCGTGAGCCGTCACATCAACACCTTGGCTGACAACCTGCACAATATCCTTGTGAAGTTGAATGATGCTTCAGATGACTTAACTAAGACTGCAAGCGTCAACCAGAAGACGTCATCTGAAACGCAGGCTCAATTGAACAGCCAACGTGAGCAAACCGCGACTGTTGCGACCGCAATGACAGAGATGTCTCATTCTGTACAAGAAGTGGCGAACAGCGCGCAAAGCTCACTCACCATGGTTCAACAAGTAGAATCGGCTTCTGAGTCTGGTCGTCAGATCATGAACACCAACATCAGCACCATTAATCAGCTTGAAGTTCGCCTTACTGAATCAGTGGGCGCTGTAGGCGAGCTACAACAGATGAGTAGCCAGATTGGTTCAATCCTTGACGTTATTCGTGGCATTGCTGAACAGACCAACCTACTTGCACTTAATGCGGCCATCGAAGCAGCGCGTGCAGGTGAACAAGGTCGTGGTTTTGCAGTCGTTGCTGATGAAGTACGAGTGCTAGCACAGAAGACCACTCAATCAACCTCTGAAATCGAGACTATGATCAGCAATCTGCAATCAAGCTCGAAAACTGCAAGTAACGTAATTGAAAGCTGTATGAGCGATATGGACATGTCGGTTCAACAAGCTTCAAGTGCAAATAGTGCGATGGAAGAGATCCAAGCCTTGATTCTAGAGATCAGCCACATGAGTACACACATCTCTCAAGCGGCCGCTGAGCAGAGTGAAACGTCTGGTGATATTGCACGCAACATCGAAGACATCAACCACATCGCAGATAAGAGTTACCAAGCGATGTCTTCAATTGCGGAGGCAAGCCAAAACCTAACAATTTTGGCGAATCAGCAAGGTGATTTAGTACATCAATTCAAACTATAGATAAATGAAGAATCGATAGATATTTAGTGAGATTGTTGAGACTTCTTACCCAATAGTGGTGACTAATTGAGCTAGGGCAACTTTTATCAAGGGTTGCCCTTGTTTTTTATGAGCTTTGTCATTATATGATTATTAAGGCTTGCTGCTTCCCGTTTTTTCTTTCACCTTTATGAGCGAGCCGCTATTAAGGAATTTATATGGCTGTTCATGTTGGCATTATCGATCAAGACCCCATTCGCTTGCTCACCCCATTACTTGATAACCGAACGGTCAGCACTCACATCGTGTTTATCGGTGACAAAAATCAAGTCAGTATGTACAAACGTTTAGACAGCGTTTTGCACAAGCGCGACATTACGAGTGAGTTTTTCGAAATTCCGACCATCGTAAATACATCTGTCATTAAAGAATCTATCCAAACCCTTGCCGAAGACCTCAAAGCACGCGGTCAAGAAGTGAAGCTCAACGCAAGTTGTGGCCTCCGTCACCGCCTACTTTCTGTGTACGAAGTATTCCGTACTTACCACTGGCCAATCTTCGTGGTTGAACCAAATAGCGACAAGCTTTGCTGGTTGTACCCTAATGGTAAAGAAGACGCACAAGTTCAAGACCGCATCACTATCGACGACTACCTAACTGTGTTCGGTGCTCGCGGTGAATTCAGCGATGTTCAGCTGTCTCCGCAACTGGATCAGAAACTTTATGAACTGGGTGAACGTTGGGCAAGTAACGCACTCGAACTAGGCCCTGGCCTTGCGACATTGAACTACCTAGCAACGACCTGCCGTAAAGAACAAAAACTTGATGTAGGCCTATCTGAGAAGCAACAAGGCTATCGCGAGCTCAACATGCTGCTGAGCGATTTGGTTGAAGCTAAAATTGCGACTTACGACAACGGTATTTTGACCTTTGCCAACGAAGACGCGCGCCGCTTCTCAAACGGTGAATGGCTTGAAACATTGGTTCACAGCACAGTTAAGCAGATCCAAGATGACATGCCGACCATTCAAGACCGTTCTTTGAATGTTCAGGTATACCGTCAACTGGGTGAACGTGAGGTTCGTAACGAGCTTGATGTTGCCTCTGTGGTGAACAATAAGCTGCACATCATCGAATGTAAGACCAAAGGCATGCGTGATGATGGTGATGACACCTTGTACAAACTGGAATCGCTTAGAGACCTGCTAGGTGGCCTACAAGCACGTGCAATGTTAGTGAGCTTCCGCCCTCTTCGCCATAACGACATCACACGAGCTGAAGATCTTGGCCTTGCATTGATTGGCCCTGACGAATTGAAAGATCTTAAAACACACCTAACGGCATGGTTTACAGCTGCGGGTGGCAGTGAAGATCTAGAGTACTAAAAACCAATAAGCTCATGAGAGCTCAATGCTCTTAAGCAGATTGTTAAAAAGGCGAATGACGATTAAGTCACTCGCCTTTTTTGTTGTCTGTTTTCTCTATTGATTACTTTCAGACGGCACAAAAAAATGGCCGCATCATACGATGCGGCCATTTTCAAAATTTAATGTCACTTGAAGACTTAATGCTCTCTAAAACTCAGAGCACTTTAAGACTTAAAGCATTTTACGAGCGGCTTCTACAACCACTTTGATTGAACGTGCTTCTGTTACTTTTAGAGTGTCGTGATCAGGCGTCTCTTTTTGAGTACGGTTGATGATTACACCAGCAACACAACCTGCTTTCAGACCAGAACTTGCACACATAGTTAGCAGTGTTGCAGATTCCATCTCGAAGTTTAGAACGCCCATGTCTTGCCATTCTTGCATAGAGCCTTGGAAGCGCTTAACAACGCGACCAGAGAACGTGTCGTAACGCTCTTGACCTGGGTAGAACGTATCGCTTGATGCCGTTACGCCCATGTGAACTGTTGCACCTGATTCATCAACTGCCGCTTTCATTGCTGTTGCAACTTCAAAGTCAGCCACTGCTGGGAACTCCATAGGAGCAAAGTGTAGGCTAGCGCCGTCTAGACGAACAGAACCTGTAGAAACAATCATGTCACCCACGTTTACGTGAGGTTGGATAGCACCAGTCGTACCAACACGTAGGAAAGTGCGAACACCAAGTTGAGCAAGCTCTTCAACTGCGATAGAAGTCGATGGACCACCAATACCTGTTGAACATACAACAACTGGTTTGCCGTCTAGCTCTGCGCGGTAAAGCGTGTATTCACGGTGACTAGCAAGGAATACTGGGTTCTCCATCTCTTCTGCAATTTTTTGCACACGAGCAGGATCACCAGGGATGATCGCAAGAGTAGCACCGTTAAGATCTGCTTCAGTAACACCTAAGTGGAAAACAGCTTGAGACATAGTTCGCTCCTTTTGGCTTATTGGGCTTTTTACCCTTATTTAAGCTCATAGTAAATTCGTGGGGTACGAACACACTCTAACCAAGCTCATTACAAAATGAAGTGACACATGTCACATGAATGATCGCAACAATAATTCAAGTTTCACAAAAAACCGATTGGCATCACAAAAATAAGCAATCCGCACGCCTATGTTGCATACTAATGAGACAAAAAGCGCCTTTAACGTATTACCGCTAAAGGCGCTTTTATATTAAGAATGCTCTATGTCGGTGAGCTCGATTTAGTCCGCTTTAGATTTAAATCGAAGCAGACGCAATGCGTTCAATGTCACCAATGCAGTTGCACCACTATCCGCTAAAACTGCCACCCACAAACCGGTAATACCTAACAAGCTTGTCACCAAGAATACGACCTTCAAACCAAGCGCAAGGGCTACGTTTTGACGGATGTTGTTCATGGTCGCTTGCGACAGTTCAATCATCGCTGGCAGCTCAGTTAAACGGTTATGAGTCAGTGCTGAATCCGCCGTTTCCAAAGCGACATCCGTACCACCACCCATTGCGATGCCGACATTCGCCGTTTTCATTGCTGGTGCATCATTAATGCCATCACCGACCATCGCCACATGCGACTGTTGAGATAACTCCTCAACGTAAGATACCTTGTCGCTTGGCAATAGGCTTGCCTTGTACTGCATACCAATCTTGCTACTGATCGCTGCTGCACTGCGCGGATTATCGCCGGTCAACATGATAGATTGAATACCTAATTCATTAAGTCGTTCAATCGCAAGCTTAGCGTCACTGCGTAACGTATCTTGCCAAGCAATCAGACCAATCACCGTCGTAGCTTGCTCTGTTGATTCTTCTTGATCTTTATTAACCTCAAGAGCAACCACAACCGTCTTGCCCTCACCTTCTAATGCTTCTACCTGAGAAACCACATCGGCACCAAGTTCGAACGTGACTTTAGACGGTGACAGAACCTGATACTTAACACCATCAACATCCCCTTCAACACCACTACCAATCAACGCTTTCTTGTTGTGTGATTCAGGAATCTCAATATTCAGGTCTTTTACTTTAGCGACAAGTGACTGCGCCAACGGGTGAGTAGAGCCAACTTCAATCGCCCCAACCACACGCAGCATCGCGTCTTGTTGCCACCCCGATAGAGGTTGAATATCCGTAACCTGAGGCTTACCTTCGGTCAGTGTGCCTGTCTTATCGAAGGCGATGGTTTGGATTTTACCAAGCTGCTCTAGCGCTGCGCCGCCTTTAATGAGCGCGCCACGTTTCGCTGCTGCTGCTAAGCCAGAGGTAATCGCTGCAGGAGTCGAGATAACCAAGGCACACGGACAAGCAATCAACAATAGCGCTAGGCCACGGTAAACCCATGTTTCCCATGGCTGCGCAAACAACAATGGTGGCGTGATGATGACCAACAGAGCCACTACCATCATTAACGGTGTGTACCAACGGCTGAACTTATCGAGGAATCGCTCTAGTGGTGCTTTACGAGACTCTGCTTCTTCAATCAGATGAAGAATGCGATCGATCGCGTTCTCACCCTGTTTTGAAGTGATGGTGATACGAACCACTTTATCGACCACCACAGCGCCAGCCATGATGCTATTGCCTTCGATGTGTTCAACAGGAACAGATTCACCGGTTAACGCACTTTCATCAAAGCTTGCCGCGTCTGTAATCAATTGGCCGTCAGCAGGTAAACGAGAGCCCGCGGCCACTTCAATCACATCACCTGGAACCAGTTCACTGACTGCTACTTCTACACGCTCGCCGTTGATGATCTTAGTCGCGTTTTCTGGTACCAATGCCATTAGCGCTTGAACGCCACTTCTTGCTCTTGATGAAGCAAACGCTTCTAAGCGCTCACCAATCAAGAACAACAATAGAACCATCGCTGCTTCCGCAGTTTCGCCAAGGTACAAAGCACCCAGCGCGGCAACACTCATTAAGGTTTCAATAGCAAACGGTGTACCTGAACGCGCCAGCTGAACCGCTTTCTTCGCCACCGGATATAAACCAAGCAGACAAGTTACCGTAAACAAGCCTTCGCTTAATTGAGGAGAGGTACTTTTCAGAAGCGCCGCAAACAGCATTGCCGCTGCAATCGCGATAATCTGTAAATTAGGTTGGATATAAGCTTGCCAAAAAGTCTCAGGTTGTTGTTTTTCTTTCTTTGAACCGACTTCCGTAAGAGGGAAACCCGTTTTGATAGAGACCTGTTCAATGGTGTCAGCAAGGCTTTGATTATCGAATTTCACAACCAGCTTTTCGGTAGCAAAGAGAACCTTAGCTTGAATAACACCGTCAATATTGCTGATCGCGTTTTCTATTTTTCTTGCACAAGCTGGGCAGTCCATTCCGGCAACCAGCCAACTTTTCGAAAATTTGGCGTCGAGAGATAAAGTTGAGGACTGACTGTCTTCTTCTCCACTGTCCGACGAACTACAACAATCATCTCCAGACGATGACGAAGTAGCAGAAGAGCTACAACAACCAGATGAAGTACCTGCTGCTGTGATGCTTGAAATTTTAGGGCTAGAGCAACTTGCTCCTGCCGCTTGAGGTTGAACGTCCACTTTTGCTGAGCGGCACGCTGCATGTTTTGCGCACATAATGTATCTCCTTAATACTCAAAAGCCTTGAGGTTGTTGCTAACTCACGAGCAACAGAACCTTAAGTTCATCAAAAGTATAAACCTTGGAGGCTACTCCAAGGTCAAGAAGAAGTTTTCAAGAAAACAAAAATATTATGCCAGCGCCGATGGCTTACTGAGATTTAAGCTCCGCACACTCTTCACGGTTCGCCGATACATCATCAATAAGAACCGCATCGTGTGAACAGAATGGCTGAGTGTTCAAGCTGACAATCGACACATCGTCTTCCACTGGATCAACTTGAGATCCTTGCATCAGTTCAGCGATATGATGTCGAAGCACCAAGATACCTAAAATTCCGAACAGAACATTACCCAAAGCTTGACCATAAAGAACACCCAAAGCGCCATACCACTCCGAACCTAGATAGACGAACGGCAGAGTACCTAACGTCGCTTTACCCAAATTCAATGCTGTCGAATAAAGCGGTTTGCCTAAGTTATTAAAAGAGGTGTTGGCAACAAATAGCGCACCGTTAAAGGTGAAGGTTAACGCCACATAGGTACAGAAAGCCGCCACAATGATTGCTGCATCACCTTGTAGACTAAAACCTTGAATGACATAACCTTGAACGAAGTACAACAGAATACAAACAGCGATGGTGTATGCCGTAGTAACCAGCAATGAGTTATTGAGTGTTTCTTTTACTCGGTCCATGCGTTCAGCACCAAAGTTCTGACCAATGATTGGCCCCACAGCACCAGACAAGGCAAAGATAACCGCAAAACAAACTGGCGTCAGACGACCTATCACGGCAAAGCCCGCGACAAAATCCTCACCATATTGTGCGATACCCGTTGTTACAATCGCATTACCGATAGGCGTTGCGGTATTGGTGATAATCGCAGGCAGCGCAATCGCCAATATTGGTCGAATATTAATGCGCCATTGCACAAAAGAAGGCGGAGCTACCAGCTGATGGCTGCGAATAAGAGGATAAAGCGAAAAGAATAGCACCGAGAAACGAGCGACAACCGAAGCGATAGCCGCCCCTTCGATGTTCCAACCAAAACCAAAAATAAACAGAGGATCGAGAATCGCGTTAACAATGCCGCCAGACAAAGTTGCCCACATCGAACGCTTAGCATCACCTGCCGCTCTTAAGCCCGCACCCGCTGCCATCGCTAACGCCAAAAATGGACCACTAGGTAGCAAAATCTGTAGGTAAGCTTGAGCGCGTTCGGCTGCAATGCCTTTGGCGCCTATCGCGGCTAGCAGCTCTGGAATATAAGCGAACATGATTGCAGTTATGGTTGAACTGATAACAAACGCAGTCAGCATGATACTGGTGCTTAGGTTTCGAGCGTGCTCTTGATTCTTAGAGCCGATGGCTTTGGACACTAATGCGCCCATGGCAATGGAAGTACCGATAGAAACGGAGGTAGAAAAGAAAGTCAGCGTACCTGCAAAGCCTACCGCAGCAGCCAATTCAACCTGTCCGAGCATACTGATAAACAGCATGTCGAGCAGATCGACCACAAATAACGCCATCAAACCGACAGAGCCAGCCCCCGACATCACCAATATGTGGCGCATCGTTGAACCTTCAACAAACTTTGCCGTTTGATTTGACATGAAACCTCCAAAAGTTGGAATACCCAAGAGCTAAAGCCTAATCAGCTGTTCAACTGGCTAGGGATCCAAAAAGAAAGGATCGACCAAGAAAAGCGCTATACAGAAAAAAGGCGCTAGTGCGCCTTTTTTCAATTGAGAGTATTGAGAAAAATAATCGTTCTTAACACGCTACTATACCTGATGTTTGAAGCATTCTTCCAAGTTCTTGCCAATTGCTCTCAAAACATCAGTTCTGGTGATAATACCCACCAGTTTTCGATTATCGATCACAGGGTATGCTTTAGGTTTTCCAACCTGCATCATGTCCGCCAATTCAATAATGGATAAGTCAGGTGACACCGACAGCACTTCTTGGTACATACAGTCACCCACAAGGTGTGTGTCTTGGCAGAAGTAACTGACCTTCACAAGTTTCTCGAGTAAATCCTGCTCTGAAAGGAAGCCAATCACTTGTTCGTTATCATCGATTACGGGCCCACCCATATGGTGGCTACGCATCACTTTGTCTAACGCTAGACTTAACGGCATATCAGGAGTAAATGTCACAACCTGCTGCGTCATGTAATCTTTCACTTTAATAGAATGCATTGCGTTCTCCCTAAATACTTTGCGTCATATATTTTCTATCTTGTTAAGTTAATTGTTGTCTAAAATCTTGATTTTACTAAATGGATTTCAACAATTTTATTGATAGGCAAAACCTAACAAGACAAAAAAGTGAGACAAACAAAGGGTTGAGCACGTTTTCGAACGCCAGAAAAAAGAAAAAAAAGAGCCCTTACAAAGCCTTACTTTCCCTTGCTTAACCTTACTTAGCCGAGCTAGCCTGCGTAAATAAACCCTGTAATCTTCACCTCACTAATAATTAGAAATCCCGTTTTAGGAAGTTTATGCAACACGACAACAACATGTACGCGTATATTTACGCAGGTAACGACGGCACAGAAAACACACTCATCGCCACTATCGATAATCAAGAAAAACCGCTGATATCAAGCTGCGTTGATGAGATAAAACGCATGTCATGCTTAGCCATTGATTTAGCAGCAAAACACGACCTAAAAGTGAAGCTGGTGAAATATCAAAGAGAACAAGAGATCGACTTCGGCCTATTCGTTAAATAGTGAATCCGACACTGATTTGGTTAATCTCTAACTGGCAGCCATAGTAGCATTAGCAAGCTCAATAGCCGTGAATGGCTGCCGAATTCGACCTGACAAGCCTAACGGGTAAAGGCTATAATGATCAGACGGCGCCCTTGCCGATTTTCATTGTCCAAATACGGTTTACTATGTCTTCCCAAACCCCACCTAAAACGTATCTAACGAATTCCTTATCTAAGTTAAAAAGCTACTTTAGTGAGTTATTGGATTTCCAATCACGCATTTGGGTGGTTCATATCTTTGAAGACTCTATTACCGATCAGTCGTTTGTGATTAATGAAGATGGCTTTAAAGAACCGCTAGAGTGGATGAAAAAACGTGATTACCAAGCGAGAATGCTTGATCGTGTTGATAAGATGAAAATCTCACAGGTGATTGAGATTCAGTTCGAAGACAAAATGCATCGCTTGATGCGAGTGAAGTAGCTTTATTGTTTGGGCGTTCACGAAAAGCCCTTGCTAGAAATCAAGTATAAAAAGGCCAGCGCTCGCTGACCTTCTCTCATTGATTACAAACCACCATCTAACGCGCACAATACTCATGCCACAGGCGCACCGCTTTCTGGTATGCCTCAGTTTTATCGTGCGTTTCTGCAAAGAGAATGGCTGTCATGCTGTCGACAACGGTATTCGCCATTAGCGCCATATCTTCAGCCGATGTGCCAAGTACACATTGACTAGGAAGTGGCAGCTCTAGGTTCATCATCTCTTCCCAGTAGAACGATTCGACTTTGTCAGGAGAGCTCATCCATACCGTTTGGCTAACTTTAGGATTATATTCCGACTCACCGTTCATCCCTTTGAATGAAATCACCGAGTGGGATTTATTTCCGATAACATGCTCAACTTCCGCATGAAGTTGTGGAAAGCCAGGATGGAAACTGCCACGCAGACCTAAACGGCCACCACCAGGATTCAATGCTCGAACTACCGTGTTAATTGGTGTTCTCAAACCGTAGCGGTGTTTCCAACCAATCATGGTTTGTGCTTCGGGCGCAAAGTTAGCTAGCGGTAAATAAGCAATGCCGTCTTGTTCAAGAATCGACTTAGCATGTTCAGGGCTCTCAGCACTTTGCACACCGACATCTTGCAAATGGCTTTCAACGTGCGTCCTACCGCTCGGCTTATCCATATAGCCATGCATTAACACTTTATAGCCATTGTCAGCTAAGATTTTTGCCGCCAACAAGTTCCAAGGCTTGCCACTGGCGTTATCGTTACGCTTACCTGCATAACACGGCCAATCAATATCAGCGCCTAAATCTGGCACTCGAGATTGAAACGCTTTTACAAAGCCAGCGATCTCTTCATTGGTTTCATTCTGCACACGAATCAACATCAGTAGCATAGCCATTTGGTCGTCACCGACTTCTCCGCTTAAATACTCATCCATGATGCGGTAGGCTTGTTCGAACGATAAAGGCTTACGCCCTCTTTCTCCTCGTCCAACTGTACGAATACACTCTAAAATACTACTCATTGATTGTTTATTCTCTTCCGTTGATATCAATAAAATTCGAATACACTTTCGATTCTATGATACCCACCGTGCATTGCAAAGCGATTCAGTTGCTCTCGACCGAATTACCAATACGCGGATTGGTGTTCTAAAAGTAAACTTACTGGTGTAAAATTAGCGTATGTAATGCTAACCGCGACATATTGAGTAGTATCCCGATGACTGTAAAAAAAACGCTGAGCCAAAGAAAACGTGAATCGATCGTTGCCGCTGCTATCGCAGAGTTTACTGAGCATGGCTACAAGGCCACCAGCATGGATAAAATATCGAGTCGCGCAGAAGTATCAAAGCGCACCGTATACAATCACTTTGCCAGCAAAGAACTGCTTTTAGATGAGATTCTAGACAGCATTTGGAGCAAAACTCTGGCCGCAACGCATTTCCCATATCAAGCAGAACTGCCACTTGAAGAACAGCTTTCCTCGATAGCCAATCAAGAGCTTGAGTTACTTGAGTCTGAAGGCTTCATCGACCTGTCACGCGTTTTGTTCTCAGAGTATTTCCATAACGCAGAACTGGCGCATCAAGCGATGGAAAAATATTCCCAAGCAGAAAGTGGACTTACAACCTGGATTAAAGCCGCGTTGGCAGACGGTCGTTTAGTAGAACTAGACCCACAATTCGCCTCCACGCAGTTCATTGGTCTGCTTAAGTCTTTTGCGTTTTGGCCGCAAATCATTGGTCATGTGCCGTCACCGGATGCTGCACACAAGCAAGTGCTCATTACTTCAAGTGTCGAGATGTTCCTTAAACAATATCAGGCGTGATTTTGGTGGTTGACGAGAATTCAACCACAATAAAACCATCACTGGTATCCGCTGTTATTTTCCCTATACTGCAACCCACTTTCGTCATTACGACTCAGTAAAACTTCAACTTTAGGTAGCCCTATGATTACTTTCACCACCAACTTTGGCGATATCGAGATTGAACTGAACCTTGAAAAAGCGCCAGTAACGTCGAAAAACTTCCTTAAATACTGCCAAGACGGTTTCTACGAAGGCACGACATTTCACCGTGTTATTGAAGGTTTCATGATTCAAGGTGGTGGTCACACTATCGACATGACAGAAAAACCAACTCGCGCCCCAATCGTCAACGAAGCAAACCGTGGTTTGAAGAATGTGATTGGTTCTGTGGCAATGGCTCGGACTGATGCACCACATTCTGCAACGGCGCAGTTCTTCATCAACCTTGATGACAACGATTTCCTAGATCACACCTCAACAACTAATGCTGGCTGGGGTTACGCGGTATTCGGTAAGGTTTCAGCAGGTATGGATGTGGTAAACAAAATTGCGAAAGCACCAACAACCATTCGCTGGGGACACGAAGATGTGCCTTGCGAAGATATTGTGATTACAAAAGTCACTATTCGCGACTAATTCATTCACGTCCTTTCCCGCCCCTAGTGCATTCGAATTGATGGCATAAAGAAAAGAAGGCTGTGCGATAGGACTATGGTGGTAAGGGTTCGACTTTACCACCTGTATTTAAAGCTCGTTGTTAGAATAGTTACCAGCGAGAACGATAAGTACGGTGACACCCTTTGCACGTCTTATTCGCAGAATTTAACCCTTGCTCTGCACTCGACAAGTCTTGTTCAACACTCGCCTGATAAGGCTCAGAAAAGCACTTGAAGAACAACTCGTTCCTATCCCCGTTCGTTTAAACAAAGAGTTGATGAACGAGTTAGATACTGAAGAGCAACAACAAATGCTCAAGCTACTTCAGAAAGTAGTCGCGGCAATCTGATCTTACCGCGTTCACTGCTTAGCAAGCTTAGTGCTTAGAAATTATTACACTCTGACCGTGTATTGAAAAACAACCCACACTCGGCCTTGCGCCGAGTGTTTTATTTTCGTCTCGACCATTTGATATAGCAAAATAGTGAAGCAATGATCACCGCCCCACCGAGCAGCTTCTGCATCTCTACACTTTCGCCAAGCACACTCACACTTAACAGCAGCGTCCACACAGGCTCAAGAATCATGATCAATGCCGCCACTTCCATGTTCACGGAGTGCTGACCGACCGTTTGTAGCAAGTAACGAATAGACGTTGCGATCACCGCAGAGACAATAAACCAGAAGACTAAGGTTTTGGTGATTTCGAACTCCGGCTGAGCTGTCATAGAAGCAAAGGCTAAACCACTCACACCCACCACAAACAGTTGCACACAGATTGATGCGATAGGCTTGATATTGGTAATCACACGCTTGTTCATCACAAAGTGAACAGACAACAACATCGATGCTAGTAAGAAATAAATCTGACTCTGCTCAACATGCCAGCCGTTACCCAAAGTCAGCAACAGCATGCCAATAATCGCGATCGGGAAAGACATCCAAAACGCGCGATTAGGCTTAACTCGAAACAAAATCCAAGACACAAACGGTGCAATGATCATGGCTAAGCTCATGATGAATGCCCCTTCCGACAAGCTTTCAGTCACCGAAACTGCAAACACCCATACCTGCAATGAGGCAGACAACAACAAACCCACGCCGCAAAGAGACAGAATCTGCTTAAACGAAAGCTTACGAATATGGTGAATACAAAATGGCAGAAGAATAAGACTCGCGACGAGGAATCGCACACCAATGAACACTGGCCCAGGCATTTCTAATACCACCAGCTTAGATGCAATCCATCCCACCCCAGCTAGCAGGGTGGCAAATAGAAGGTAAAGCTCTCCGCGCATCGCTTTCACGTTCATCATTTTACTTAGTCCAATAACAAAAAAAGCAACCCGACTCTGCAAGGTTGCTTTTTATAAACATTCAACAGGATCGAGATACTATCTCAATACTCTGCTTCAGGCAGCTGTTTTTAGCCTGCGTATTCTGGGTAATCCGTTAAACCTTTTTCAGCACCACCGAACAATGTGTTTGGATCGTGCGCTGCAAGTGGGTAACCATTTTGAATACGAGCTGGTAAATCTGGGTTCGCAACGAATGGACGACCAAAGCCAACCATGTCAGTTACGCCTTCAGCAACGGCTTTTTCGCCACGCTCGCTATCGTATTTACCCGCATAAATAAGGACGCCATCGTAAGCTTCACGAACTGCCGCTTTAAATGCTTTTGGCGTTTCAGGTGCATCGTCCCAATCAACTTCTGCAATGTGCAGGTAAACAATTTTGTAAAGGTTAAGTAGTGCTGCCGCCGCTGTGTAAGTCTCTACTGGTGTAGCGTCAACCGTACCATTCAACGATGTGAACGGAGCAAGGCGTACACCAACACGGTCAGCACCAATCGCTTCAACCATAGCTTCAACCACTTCGCCTAGGAAACGTAAACGGTTTTCAATTGAACCACCGTATTCGTCAGTGCGGTTGTTTGCTTCAGAATCGATGAATTGGTTGATTAAGTAACCATTCGCTGCGTGAAGTTCGATACCATCAAAGCCTGCTTCAACCGCATTCAAAGCCGCTTGGCGATACTGTTCAACCACCTCTTTGATGTCTTGTTTCGTCATTTCACGAGGTTCAACCACATCAACAAAGCCCGGTTCATCAGTACCGTTATCGATGAATACCTTTACGTTTTGTGCTTTAAGTGCAGAAGACGAGATTGGCTGTTCACCACCAATGTTGTCTGGGTGTGTTACACGGCCTACATGCCAAAGTTGAGCGAAGATAACGCCCTCTTTTTCATGTACGGCATCAGTCACTTTTTTCCAACCAGCGATCTGCTCATCAGAATAGATACCCGGAGTCCAAGCATAGCCTTGCCCCATAGGTGAAATTTGTGTGCCTTCAGCAATAATCAAACCTGCAGAAGCACGCTGAGCGTAGTAAGCCGCCATCATATCGTTTGCTGAATTACCAGGTTGCGTTGCGCGAGAACGCGTCATCGGTGGCATAACAATACGGTTTTTAAGCTCGATATTACCAAGTTGAATTGGTTGAAATAGTGCGTTTGTCATTGTTATATCCTCGATTAACCTAGTTGAATCAGTTCGATTTGGTAGCCGTCTGGGTCAGTAATAAAAGCGATATGAGTTGAGCCGCCTTTCACTGGACCCGCTTCGCGAGTGACGTTGCCACCTAGCGATTTGATTTTGTCACATGCTGCGTAAATATCTTCTACACCCAATGCCAGATGACCAAACGCGCTGCCCATCTCGTACTCATTCGTATCCCAGTTGTACGTTAGCTCGATAGTCGTGCCGCCTTGCTCATAGCCAACAAAAACCAATGTGTAGCGGTACTCTTTGTTTTCGTGGCGTTCAAGTTCCTTCATTCCCAATACCTTGGTGTAGAACTCGATAGACTTGTCTAAATCAGTAACTCGGATCATTGTGTGTAGGAATTTCATATTTCGCCCTTTTTAGCCCAGCAACCTGAGCCGATATAATCGTGAGTGGAGGTTACCCACTTCTTTGTTAGGGTTAATATACGAGCTGACAGCAAATAAATGAAATTATCATAAATTCTCATTGTGATAATTTTTTATTATAACTCACTTAATACAAGTGATTTGTTAAGAAGATATTTGGCAAACAAAAGATAGGGCGACGATCAGAAAGCGGAGCGCCAACTGTTTAGTGATTTAGACATGTCATTAGTCGTATTGATGATCTGCTCTCTCAACCACTTATGTGCCGGATCGGTGTTCTGTTTTTTCAACCAAATGAGGTAATGAGAGATAGGCTGATAATCGAAAGGCGGTTTGAACAACTGTAACCCAAGACGTTCCTGATACTGGTTCGCCATAGAAAGCGGCACAACAGTGATGTAATCAGTCTGGCTACACAGCATTAGGTTACTGGCCATAGAGCTGCCGTGAATTACAATTTTACGCGAGGATAAGTCTAACGAAGTGTAGTGAGTCAAACTTCTTACTTGGCGACGTGTTCTGGCTAAAACCGCATGTTGCTCACTGAGATATTGCGCCTCGGTGATCTCACCTTTGATCCTAGGGTGCCCATTTCGGCAAACAATCACAAACTCACTGTCGTAGAGCTTTTCGCTCATCATGCTTGAATGCTCAGGCAACACAATGTCGATCATCAAATCAAACTTCTGAGTTAATAGATCCTCATGGACTTGATCATCACTATCTGGTTGGTCATACACCTCAAGAGATAAGCCTTGGTTAGATAACTGAGAAAATCGATCGAGCAACATCCACTTTAAATGTTCGGGAACCGAAGCCACAAACCTGCGCTCTGTACTCGCTTCATCAAACCCAGCCATACCTTGAAACACGCCGTTGAGCTCGTGTATTGGCGCTTTGATTTGCTCATACAAGCTTTGCGAGTAAGCAGTAGGCACAACCCCTCGCCCACTGCGCACAAACAACTCTTGGCCAATTTCATTTTTCAGTCGGCCGAGCGCAGTGCTGATCGTCGATTGATTGGTATTCAAATGATCGGCAGCCTTACTCAAACTGCCCTGCTCCATCACCGCTGAAAACACAGCCAATAAGTTAAAATTCGGAATGTCATTACTCATGATTCAGTGCTCATTTGGCGATAGATTTAATTATCTTATCGTAAAAGCGATAGAATGAAACAACGGATGCTCATTGAGAAAACAAAACTGAGAAGGAAGCATCATATGGTAAAGAGCAAAAATGTCAGAACAACTCACTCTTTCGAATAGCTGCCACATTCGCCAGATTGGAATCTAAATCTCTTCGCTGTGCCAGTAACGCTTAATCCACCCAAACTCACCCTAGACTGGTCGGAGTATTCAATATTTCCGTCCTGCCTTATTGATACTTTTATAGCCACTTCTATGATCCAGGCTAATTAAATAGACATATTTTATAAGCCGAGTTTGAGCCTGTTCAAATAAACCCACCTCACGTTTAAGCAACCACTCAATTCATCGTAATTACGATAATTCAATATCGCAATAATGCGTAGATAGCACCAGTTACACTTCCTATTATTTCGCCAACAAATCAATTCTTAACCTAAACAGAAAACCTAAAAATGTGTAGATGATGGTGTTGCACACATCACGGAAGACGGCCTTAAAACCCAATGCAGCAAACGAACCTATCAATGGTAGACGTTACTTAAGAATGATTTCGCCAGGTGTTTTTAACACTCTATTCGCGAGAATGCGTTGTCTACGTGGTCAAAGCGATTTTTAATTGTCATCTAGTACTTTTGACTCAGTAGGTCTATACGGTTACGTGAGTTCAACACCTCTTTCAGATGTCTTCTAAAAGTCTTGTACCAAGGCTGCACTTTCTCTCTCCTTATTTAGGTTGAGATATGAACTTTATTAAAATCGTTTTCCAGAAAATCTGGGCCGTTGTGATGGTCTTGATTAAATTCTGCCTGTTTATGGCAGTGATGTTTGCTGGAGCATGGGCTCTTGCACCATTAGGCACAATCCATTCTAAAGACATCGACATGTCTCAATTCAACAATCACCCCAATGAAATGATGATGAACTTCTTCCAGATGGAGTCCTTCTCTGGTTACTTGTTCTCAGTGACCATTGCTGTGGTATTAGCCGGTGTTTACGGCATGTGGCAGTTGCATGAACTGGGTGTGCATAAAGCAAAAGAGCACAAAAGCGCTCACGTTCAAATCGTGTTTGCACTGTCACTTTGCGGACTCTTCATCAGCAAAACATTCTGGGTTATCGCTTTGGTTATCGCATTGGCGAACTGGAAACATATTGGTCAATCACTGAGTGATGTAATTCGCCGTGGTGTACAGCCTAAACAAGACACGACCAATACAGAGACAGCCGCAGTCCACGTATCACCTGAACAACCGGTAACAGAGCCGTCTTCAGTAGAGCAATCTTCAAAAGAACAGGCTTCAGAAGAAAAGACTCCAACAACACCATCCGCTACAGAAAAAGAGGTCGCATAATGAAAGAGATGATGATCCCATACATCCTAATTGTATGGTCACTGTTTGCGACAGGCGCACTTAAGAAGAACTTCAAGAACTACACATGGGCTGCCATTGGTGGCGTAACGATTCTTGCGGTATTAGCGGTTATCTCTCGCTTGTGGGCACCCGTTGATTTAACCAACTCAACCACAGTGAAAGCACCACACGCGGTAATGTCACCAATCTTTGGCCAGCAGATCGACCAAGTGCTTGTTGAGCACAACCAAATGGTTAAAGAAGGCGACGTAATTTACACACTCGTCGACATTGATTCAGCCGCAGACAAAGCAAAGATCGAATCTTCAATTGTTCAGAAAGAAGAGATCAAGCAAATGGATCGCGACTTAGAGCGTGCTGAAACGTCACCTGAAATCTTCAATATGCGTGACGTAGAAAAGTACAACTCTGATCTTCGAGTGCTGCATGCTGAACTGGTGTCGTTAAAAGCCGATTTACAAAAAGTAAATTGGGCGCAAGAGAAGAAAACCATTAGAGCTGAATTTGATGGTCAGGTATCGATAGTGAATATTGCTGAAGGTTCTGTCATGGGTAACATGCACCTCTACAACACCAGCAAAAAGTTTCTTGAGATGCGTATTTCAGACCAAACTTATGGCTATGTTCAAGTAGGGGACTTCGCTGAGTTCTTCGTTGATGCATACCCAGGTCACGTGTTCCGAGCAAAAGTACACAGCTTTAATGCCGGTACTGGTGAGTCGAGTATTTCTCCACTTCAGGGGCCACAAAGCGTCGGTCAACACGTGGTAAGAAACGGTAACGGTTTAGGTCGTACCATCGTACTTGAGATCATTGAACCAGAAGGTTACAACATCCCTATTGGTTCAACTGGCGCGGCTTGGATCTCAGCTGAGAAGCCACATCCGTTCTGGGGCTTCATCGATGTAATCGGTGCAGCAACGGTTCGCCTACAATCTTACAAGTCATACTTAGGTGCTTGGTAAACGATTAGCTCTTGATAAGCAATTAAATATTCAATGATTTGGCTGTTATTCACTCGTATCACAGCCACTCATGAACTAGCGACTAATTGTAAAACAAATGCCCTGAATTTCAGGGCATTTTTGTATCTGTTGCAAGCTCATTTACTAATTGATTTAGATCAAAATTAATCGCCAATACAATCGTTTATCAAACAAATCATCGAAAAAACGATAGATTGAAATATTATTAGCGCGTAGATAGCGACCTCCCCCACCTCTATCATTTGGCTCAAGAAATCCAATTCCTGTATCCAAATATAAGGTCACTACCATGACTAATACATTCAAAAAAATGGCGCTTCCTGTTGCTATTGCGAGCACTCTACTTGCTTCTGGTTTTGCATCTGCAACGCCAACTGTAGAAGCGACATCGAAAGTCGGCCAAGAACTTCAGACGGCAAATGCTGCGCAATACCAAAACATTGATCTTGATGCTCGCTACAAGAGCGAGGTTCTATTCGAACACAAATCAAACATGTTCTGGGGAAAAGGCGAACGTATTCAAGTTGTTTCTAAAACAGGCGATTCTCTAGCTTACACTGCTGAGTCTGACCATGTTCACCCAATCCTCACCAAGCATGGTCGTAAAATGGACCAAGCAATCATCAAAGTAGATGACAACGTATATCTTGGTTACGGTTTCGGTCTAGATACACCCGTAATGATCGAAGGTACGGACGGCATCATCATTGTTGATCCAGGCGAGTCGGTAGAAATGGCTCAATCGGTTAAAGAACAGTTCCGTCAAATCACCGACAAGCCGGTTAAAGCAATCATTTATTCTCACAACCACATCGACCACATCTCTGGTGTGCGTGCGTGGGTGACTGACGAAGAAGTGGCATCAGGTGAAGTAAAAATCATCGCTGAAGAAGGCCTAACCGCTGCAGTGGCTAACTGGTCTTCAAACCTAGGTACTCTATTTGGTCACCGTACTTCTTACACAGGTGCTAAGCACGTAGAAGAAGGCGAGCACGGCACAGTAAACGACGGCCTTGGTCCGCGCTTCATGCAAGGTGCTATCTCGTTCATCGAACCAAACCTGCTTGTACCAAGCCAAAGCCACATCGAAATCGAAATTTCTGGCGTGAAAATGCACATCGAGAACGTGCCATCTGAAACTAAAGATGAGTTAGTGGTTTACTTCCCAGACCAGAAAATCCTGCACGCGGCTGAAGTACTTCAAGGTGAGAACTTCCCTAACCTTCACACCATCCGTGGTACTAAATTCCGTGACCCATCAATGTGGTTCAAGGGCATCGACGTAATGCGCAAGTTCGACACTGAGATCATGATTAACTCTCACGGTCGTCCTATTGAAGGCAAAGAAGCGGTATCTGACGTACTAACGGCTTACCGTGATGCGATTCAATACACTCATGATCAAACTATCCGTTACATGAACAAAGGTATGACGCCAGACGAGCTAGTTGAAGTAGTTAAACTTCCTAAGCACCTTGCAGAACACCCTTGGTTAGGTGAACACTACGGTACTGTTGCACACGCCGTGCGTCAGATTTACGTAGGTTACAACGGTTTCTTCGAAGCGGATCCATGGCAGCTAGAGCCAATGGCTTACGAGCAACGCGCTAAAGCATTCGTAGAGATCATGGGCGGTCGTGACAACATCCTTACTACTGCACAAGCAGCAATTAAGGCTGAGAACTACACATTTGCAGCAGAAATTCTTTCTTACCCAATCACGGTAAACAAGCAAGATATGGAAGCTCGTGAGATGAAAGCACAAGCTTACAAAGCATGGGCTGCAGACCAAGTGAACATCAACTGGCGTAACTGGGCGCTCAACGCGGCGGCTGAACTAGAGAACAAACGTGACTTCTCTAACATGATCAGCTTCGCTTCTGTTGACGTTCTTACTGCACTACCAAGCAAGCAGATCTTCGACATGATGACTTCAACGCTTATCGCAGAAAACTCGTTAGACGTGAACATGATGCTAACGTACAACTTCTCTGATACGAACGAAGCATTCACTATCGAAATTCGCAACGGTATTGCTCAGTTACACGAAGAAGCAGTGAAAGGCGCAGACATTCAAATCGACACCACTCGTGCAGTATTGAACCAAATCTTGATTGCAGGTCCAAACGCTCAACAAGTGATTGGCACCAACCTACAGTCTGGTGCATTCACGTTCTCGAATGGCGACATCAAAGGCTTCGGTCAATTCATGAGCTACTTCGATAAGGCAATGACTCCAGAAGAGATCATGCTCATCGTTCGCTAATAGCGAGCTCGAACGGTCACTCTTTGGCGATAGATCTTCGACGATGGCTCTTTGACGAAAGCTACTTAGCAAACAATCTCGCTAAATAGCTATCAATCGATTCGCTGACCGTTACATGGACGACAAACAAATACAGGGACCCTTTGTGGTCCCTTTTTTATCGTCAGGTTCGGCTGCTGCCGTCAGATTCTTAATCCTTTTACAGGTCTCGATAACCATTATGTTAAAACGATTTGCTTTGATTCTTTCACTCACCTCTTCACTCACGTTTGCCTGTGGCCTTCACCAAGATACCGGGTTTAGTTTGGTGACAGAGCCCGGTTCACTAGAGGTGTTTGGCAACGTCATCACAGCCAGACAAGACAATGAATTCAACAACCTCAATAAGCCAGATCACTTTCGACTCTTTGCCATCAAAGCTGCGCTTTCAAAACCCCACCCAAGCAAAATTGAGTTCAATTTATTCGAAGCAATTAAAGGTCATTACAGCCAAGTGAAGTTTGAGAAAGGTGTCGATGTGTCAGGCAGAGATACTTTGCCTACCGAGGAAGATCTCTTACTGATTACGGAACTCGATGTGTTCGATGCGCTAGCAACTGGCACCATCTCTTGGGATCACGCGATACTAAACGGCTTAGTGATCATCAACGGCCCACAAGATAAACGAGAACAGCTTGAAGATTGGCTTGGTGATATTTTTGAAGGGTAATAGCTTAAAGCAGAACAGATAAAATAAAGCGGAACAGATAAAAGGTCGTCAAACCCTCGGACTTCAGAACATTGAGGGTTCAACGACAAACTTAAGTCAAAAAAGCGTAGGCAACGGTATCAACTCCAGCCCCAGCACACCACTGATGCTCATTACCACCAGCAGAGAGACCTTGAAGACGGTCTTTGACCACTGGAGGTAGTTGAGGCAATCAACCTTACGGAATGTCACTTTGGTCCACATAAAGCAAACCGCTGCCGACACCGCTAAGTATTCATAACCCGCCTCTCCGAGTAAAAATAACCCCAGAGCAACTGCTCCAAACGCCACCACATACGCTTTCATGTGTTGATGTGCTTTGTCGACGCCCTCTTTCACCGGTAAAACGGGAATGCCTGCATCGCGGTAGTCTTGAATGCGGAACATCGCAATCGCATACGAGTGTGGCATCTGCCATAAACAGAACATGATGAACAATAGGACGGCTTCTAAGCTCAGGTAGTTAGTCACGCCAAGGTAACCAACCAATGGAGGAACCGCGCCAGAGATGCTTCCCACTAAGGTGCCGTAAACCGAATTACGCTTGTACCACATGGTGTAGAAAAAGACGTAAAACACATAGCCAAGCAACACCACAACCGCAGACATCGGATTAACAAATTGAAACAGCAGCGCCGTGCCTACCAACAACATGACTAACGCATAAATGAATGCGACGTCTGTGTTGATGTTGCCCAGAACCAATTCGCGGTTCTGGGTACGTTTCATTTTTTGGTCAATATCTCGGTCAAAGATGTTGTTGACCACACAACCTGATGCAATCACAAGCCCTACACCCGCTAATGTCGTCAGTAACAACATCGCACTGGCTGGTTCTGTTTTTGCGGCGAGGAAGAACCCCGCCGCAACAGAAATCAGGTTGCCGAAAATGATGCCCGGTTTGGTAATAGACAAATATTTTTTCAGCATACCTTGGCCTACAACTTCATGTTGACGTTCATGTTGTAGATGATCCATACCGAGCCAGCGATAAGAATCAATACAACAATGGCAGTAAACATCAATGACACCAAGTTCCAACGCCCATCGGAAGATTTCGCTTCCATATGTAAGAAGTACTTAAAGTGCACAAAGATTTGCACCAGCGCACAACCGAACAAGATCACGTAAGTTTCCGTGCTTGGTAGCGCATGTGACCACACAATGTAGAACGGAATAATGGTGAGAATTAGTGACGCAATAAAACCTTTCACATAATCCGTTGCACCGCTGTCTAGATGCTGTTCCATTACATCACCCCCATTAAGTACACGATGGTAAATACGCAAATCCAAACGATATCAAGGAAATGCCAGAACAGGCTTAAGCACTGGAAACGCATCGACATGTTGTCGTTCAAGCCTTTGGTTGAAAGCTGGTGATACGCCACCGCCATCCAAATCAGACCGAACGTTACGTGCAATCCGTGTGTGCCAACCAAGGTAAAGAACGCAGAAAGAAACGCACTCTCTTGAGGGCCATAGCCTTCTGCAATCAAGTGATGGAACTCATACACTTCCATACAGATAAAGGCTAAACCCAGTACGAAAGTCACTTTTATCCATCGCTTCAGCCCGGTAACGTCTTTGCGCTTCATTGCAATCATGCCAAAGCCAAAGGTGATACTACTGAACAACAGCATCATGGTTTCGACAAACACGAACTGCAGTTCAAAGATGTCTTTGCCTGTCGGCCCTGCGATTGATCCACTCTCAAGCACGGCATAAGTCGCGAAAAGCGTGGCAAACAGAACACAGTCACTCATCAAGTAAACCCAGAAGCCAAACAACTTGTTGCCCGCAGCTTCGTGGTGATGATCATGCGAGTGTGCAAGATCATAAGTGTGTGACGGAATATTAGCTTGCATACGTCGTCTCCAAGTCATCTTTTTTGTCGTTGTTATCAGTGTCAGCGCTGTTACCACGACCAGAATGGTCGCCTTTCACTGACTGTTTCTTAGCTTCTTCAAGCTGTGCACGTCGAGCCGCTTCAATCGCTTTGATCTCTTCAACTTCCACGTAGTAGTCCACATCGTCGTTGTAACTGTGTTGAATACACGTCACCACGATGCCTACTAGGCTTGCCGCCGCTAGCCACCAGATGTACCAGATCATTGCGAAACCAAATGCCAACGCCCATGCAGACACATAAATGCCTGTCGGTGTGTTCTTCGGCATGTGAATACGTTCGTATTCTTCTTCCTGAGTTGGATCAAACTCATCACTTTGCTTTTGATACCAGAACGAATCGATCTCATCGCCCTTAGGCAACTTTGCAAAGTTGTAGAACGGCGGTGGTGAAGACGTTGCCCATTCGAATGTACGTCCACCCCATGGGTCACCGGTTAGATCTCGGTTTTGGTCGCGGTCACGAACACTCACGTAAATCTGAACGAACTGACACACCACACCCATCGCAATTACGCCGGTACCTGCAGCCGCAACCGCCAGTAGAGGGAAGAACTCAGGGTTGATGTCTTGGCTCAAACGACGCGTCATGCCCATAAAGCCCAGAGCGTAAAGCGGCAAGAACGCCATCAAGAAACCGATGATCCAGCAGTAGAATGCGCGTTTGCCCCAAAGCTCGTTCAGAGTGAAACCGGTCGCTTTCGGGAACCAGTAACCAATCGCAGCAAAACAACCGAAGACAACACCACCGATGATTACGTTGTGGAAGTGAGCAATCAGGAATACTGAGTTATGCAGAATGAAGTCTGCACCCGGTACTGCCATTAACACGCCCGTCATACCACCAACGGTGAAGGTGATAAGGAAGCCAACTGTCCACAACATAGGTGTTGTGAAACGGATACGACCTTTGTACATGGTGAACAGCCAGTTGAAGATCTTAACCCCGGTCGGGATAGAGATAATCATGGTTGCGATGCCAAAGAAGGCATTCACATTGGCGCCAGAACCCATGGTGAAGAAGTGATGCAGCCAAACCACAAACGCTAAAATAGTGATAGCCACCGTCGCCCATACCAGTGAGGTATAACCAAACAGTTTTTTGCGAGAGAAGGTTGCAGTCACTTCAGAGAACACACCGAAGATAGGCAAGATTAGGATGTACACCTCAGGGTGTCCCCATGCCCAAATCAAGTTCACATACATCATCACGTTGCCACCAAGGTCATTGGTGAAGAAGTGCGTGCCGATGTATCTATCCAAAGTCAGTAACGCGATGGTGACCGTTAGGATTGGGAAAGATATGATGATCAGGATGTTGGCACACAGAGATGCCCAAGTGAACACTGGCATCTTCATCATTGGCATAGATGGAGTACGCATGCGCAAAATAGTCGCGAAGAAGTTCACTCCCGTTAACGTGGTACCCACACCTGATATTTGCAGTGCCCATATCCAATAATCGACCCCGACTCCCGGGCTCGCCTCAATGCCAGACAACGGCGGATACGCCAACCAACCCGTACGGCCAAACTCACCTAAGCCAAGCGACATGTTGGTTAGGATAATACCCACCACAAATAGCCAGAAGCTCAAGTTATTCAGATAAGGGAATGCAACATCACGAGCACCGATTTGCAACGGCACGATGATGTTCATCAAACCGATAACCAAAGGCATCGCGACGAAGAAAATCATGATCACGCCGTGAGCCGTGAAGATCTGGTCGTAGTGATGTGGCGGCAAATAGCCCGTTTCACCGGCTGCAGAAAGCAATTGCTGGCTACGCATCATGACCGCATCAGCAAAGCCACGAACTAACATCACCATCGCAACAGCAATGTACATGAAGCCCAATTTTTTGTGGTCTACCGACGTAAACCATTCATTCCAAAGGTATTGCCACTTACCGGCTTTGGTTACCGCGTACACCACTAAACTGCCCACTAAAGCGATCATGGTTAACGTGACCAAAATAATGGGCTCGTGGTAGGGAATTGAGTCTAGAGTTAATCTTCCAAACATGACGATTATCCTTGGGTTTCCGGCAAACAGTTCATTGAACCAGGGTGCAGGGTCACGACATCAGTGAATAAAAATGGTGGGATACTGGAGAACAGAGTCACAGGTTCAGCCACACTTGGCGCGGCCAATGAACGGAACTGCTCCCAATCTTCAATGCGATCAGGGCTTGCTTTCACTTTTTCCACCCAGTTTAGAAATGCCACTTGATCAGGCATCGCTGATGCAGTGAATTTCATCTGTGAGAAACCTTTGCCACTGTAGTTCGATGCAAAACCTTTGAAGTCACCCTCATGGTTAGCAATCAAGTTCAGCTTGGTCACCATTCCCGGCATCGCGTAGATCTGCGAACCAAGACGCGGGATAAAGAACGCGTTCATGATGTTGTCTGAAGTTAGCTTAAACGTCACCGGTACATCTTTCGGGAACGCAACATAGTTAACCGTCGCAATGTTTTGCTCCGGATAGATGAACAGCCACTTCCAGTCCAGAGAGACCACTTCGATCACCATAGGTTGCACATCACTTTCCAGAGGCTTGGAAGGCTCTAGTTCGTGTGTTGTTCGCCAAGTGATGGTGGCTAGAATCGCGATGATGATGATTGGAATCGTCCATACCACTATTTCAATTTTGGTTGAGTGCGCCCAGTCAGGTGCATACTCTTCCGTGGTATTGCTCTCGCGGTATCGGTAAGCAAAGTAGATGGTCATCAGAATCACTGGGATGACGACAATCAACATCAGCAACAGAGCCGTGATAATCAGCTCTTTTTCCTGAACGCCAACGCTACCTTTTGGGTCGAGCAATGCGGAGTTACATCCTTCGAGCATCAGAATGGTTCCCAGCAAACCAATCTTCGACAAACTTGTCCTCGATAAAATGCGTTTATATCTTGAAGCTTCCATTAACTTTCTCGATGGTTATCCAGCCTCAGAACGAACGCCCGAGTACTGGTTGTCATGGTCATTAGAATATTTATGTGTTGAGCATGTGAAACGACACATCTCAAAGCGAAACTGAATTAAGCCCATTTCTGCATAGTTAAAACTGCCAAATTCAAACGACAGCACAACGCGGCCGAAACATTGCCGCGCGGTTAAAACCACACAAAAAATATGACTTAATTGTTACACTTTGAAATGCATTGTTACATTTGGCGCATTATGAGGAGTCGAAATTGAAAGCTCACCAAACAAACTTGGAAACTAACCTTCCAATTATGAAAGTGAAACATGGAAAACAGAGAAGGAATTAGCTACACGACATAGGCGTGCTACACATGCAAAACCAACACTGATAAGGGATGAGTAAGAATCGGGAGAGTCGGCGACCAACAATGATGAAGCGAAGTGATGTTTGGGTACATTAGAAAGCGTGAATTAAACAAAGCGTGATGAACATCAAACTTATGAATTCACATAGGATTTTAATGGTATTTAGAAAAGATATTGCTCCAATCAGAAACCCATTAGATATTCGAATAACACACTACTTTTCATTCGCAATAATGTCCGTGAGGTGCCGAAAAATAGTGTCAAAGATCGACCTGAAAAGCCGATTTGATGAGTATTTTTATCTGTTTTAAGTGGGTATTACTCCCCTCAAAGGAGAGGAGTAATCGTCCTTAAGAAAGGGATTATGCTGATGCTATGACGACTTTCTTACGCTGGTTTTTAGTCATTAAATGATAAACCACAGGCACAAAGTAGAAAGAAATAAGCGTGGTTAATACCGTTCCGCCAACAATCGCGACCGCGAACGGAGGCCAGAAACCACCGCCAGCGATGATCAATGGCATAAAGCCGCCAACAGTCGTTATCGTGGTTGAGCTGATATGGCGAGTACACGACATCACAGCTTCAACGACTGCATCTACATTCCCGGAGGAAGCCTCTTTATCGAGTTTCAATTCGGTCAAAATCACAATGGCCGCGTTAATCGCTAAGCCCGCAATCCCAAGCATCGCGATAATCACCGTAAAGCCGAACGGATAACCGAAGATCCATACCGACAACAGCCCTAGTCCACCAGCCAACCCTGCTACCATGAAGATGATGCTGCTCATTCGGAACGAGTTGAATGACATCACCACCACCAGCACCATCAATACCACCACGACTGCGACATTCGAGATGAGGCTGTTGACTGAATTGTCTCGCTCCGCTGATTCGCCACCAAAACCAATGGTGTAACCCGATGGCATCTCATAGCTTGCTAAGCGTTTTTGGAATTCATTAAGTACGGTTTGAGGTAAGACACCCGCTTCAATGTAACCCTCGATGGTATTCACACGCTGCCCGTTACGACGAGTAATCGCACCGCGACTGGTCGTCAATTCCAGTTCTGCCAGCGTCGAAACATTGATCCCTGTTGAGTAGACATCAGAACTGATTGGCAGACGAATATTGCTTAAGTGAACCAAGTTTTCACGCGCCTCATCTGCCACACGAACACGGATTGGTACCGACTCACTGCCTTCAATCACAGAGCCACTTTCACGACCTGTCAGAGTAGTTTGCAGCATACCTGCGAACTGGTTCAATGAAATACCATTCAGCTTTGCGGTGTCTTCATCAACCTTCAACCACACCTTCGGAGTACCTGGTTGCAGCGTTTCCCTTGTGTGCGTCACATGAGGAACACCCGCCAAAATCAATCGCACATCCTCACCAATCGCTTTCAACGTATCGAGGTTTTCACCATAAACACGCAGCTCAACAGGCGCAGTAAATGGAGGCCCTTGATTAAGCTTTCGTACCAAGATTTGTGCTTCCGGCACCTCGTTATCCAACACCTTTTGCAACTCAGGAATCAGCGCATTGGCTTGATCAAAGTTCTCTGTTTTCACCATAGCTTGCGAGAAGTACGACGCATTATTTTGCCTTGCTTGCAGGTTGTAATAGAAGGATGGGAAGTTTGCACCCACGAGCCAATCGATACGCTCCACTTCAGGGTAACGATGAATGATATCGTCGATTTTTTCAGAAGTATTTTTAGTGGCGTAAATGCTCGCTTGAGGTGGCATATACACCTGAATCTCAAACATGTCTCGGTCTGATGGCGGGAAGAATTGCTCAGTCAGCTGAGACATACTCCAGTAACCGGTAAACGGTACCAATAACACCAAAGCAATCGTGATGATTGGATGCGTGACGCCAAAGCGAACAGAAGACGAAAACCAACGCGTCAAAGCAGGAATTCTCAAACCCGTCATGTACCAATGGTGCTGCCCTTTCTTGTCGACATCACTGAGTTGTTTCGGCAGTAGCTTGGTCGCTAAGCCTGCGATTAAGGTGTGCGAGATAATGTAAGAGCCGATCAATGAGAAAGAAACGGTAATCGCAATACCACCGACAAATTCACCCGATGCTCCCGGCATCAAGATAATCGGGGCAAACGCCAACACGGTAGTTAAGGTTGAGCCTAATAACGGCACCCATAAATGCTTCAATGCATTCATGGTCGCTTCTGCTCGTTGTTGCCCTTTCAAACGATACGCCTGAATGGTATCGACCATCACCACCGCGTTATCAACCATGATCCCGAGCGCCACAATTAGGCCTGTCACCGACATTTGGTTAATCGGCACACCGGTCATTTTCATGATCGACAAGGTCAATAATGAGGTTAACGGCAGAGAAATGGCGACTAAGATCGCGGCACGCACGCCTAAAGTGACAAACAGCACAATCAAAATCAGACCGAAACCGATCATCAAGCTTTTGCCTAAATCGTCTAAGCGAGTCTCGGTATAACCTTGCTGATTAAAGAGCACGGTCACCTTAACGTTACTTGGTAACTCTTGCTCAAATTTACCAATCAGAGCATTAGCTCGCGACGTCCAGTTATCAACTCGCAGATCAGGGTGCATTCTTGCCGCGACAATCACACCCGTCTCACCATCAACAATAGCAATCTGGTCTTGTGGGGTTTTCTCACCACGTTTCACCGAAGCAATGTCTTCCATACGGATGATGTGACCTTTGCTATCAGTGGCTATTGGCACTTGCTTAATGCGTTCAATGGAATCCAGTTCAGATTTAATTTCTAAGCCAAAGCGAGAATAAGCACTGACCAGTTCACCCGCCGAGTTCTTGGCGTCTGCCCCTTCGAGCGATTCAGCGATATTGGCGCTTGAACGCCCTAGAGCAGCGGCATCGGCCGTACGTAAACTGATTTGAATCTCTTCTTGCGGCATCCCGTATTCATCTACGAATTCGGTACCCGTCAAGGTTCGCAACCGCTTGGCGAGCTCTTTGGCATAACGGCCCAAAGTTAATCTGTCAGGCTCGCCTGCACCAGACCAAGTTAGAGATGCGATAGTTGTGAAAGCATAGGTATGATCACTATCGAGATCGGGAGAGTGAGAGCCCGCAGGCAAAATGGATTCGATGTCAGATAGCTTGTCGCGAGCTTGAGACCAAACCGGCTCAGGCTCGGTGATGGTGTCATTCAATTCTAAGGTGACAATAGACACGCCCGGTCTTGACGTCGAGCTCACGAGTTTAACCTCACTTAACTCGCGGAGCTTGTTCTCGATAACCTCAGTAACTAAGGTTTCAACACGCTCGGCACTGGCACCGGGGAAACTGGTAGTAATGTTCGCGTAACGGTTGATGATCACCGGATCTTCTGCACGCGGCAACGTCATGAACGCAGAAATACCACTCACCATCAGCAGTGCGGTCATTAAGATAAGCAGTCGAGTGTTGGAAATAGTCTCTATGATTTTCATGCTATTTCCTATTCAGCACTAACGCTTGCTGGCTTCACGGTTTGTCCGGGAACTAAACGATGTAAACCACTGGCAATCACTTGTTCACCGTCTTCAATCGCCCCACTCACGTAGGCTCGTTGGTTGTTGGCAAACAACACCTGCACGCTTCGACGTTCAACCTTATTATCTTCACCAATAACGAAGATATTCCACACACCACGTAAACCATCGATCAAACCCGTGAGCGGAACCCAGTAACCTTGGTCATCGATTTGCTCATCAAACTTAAGGTACGCAAGTTGCCCTTCTAAAACAGAAGCTTGCTCCGGAAACAGGTAACGTAGGCCAACACTGCGAGATTGAGTATCCACCATCGCCCCCGGATTAAGCAGGCTCACAGCGAAATCGTCTCGCCCGACACGAATACTTGGCGAAGAAAGTGAGGTGACTTTTTGCATTTGGTGAGCAGGAATACCGATGAAGGCCTCTTTGCCCTCAGAAGCGAGCAGTGTAAGAGTTGGATTACCCACATTCACCACATCTCCGAGCGAAACAAAGCGCGTCGCGATGGTTCCAGAATAAGGCGCAAGCACTGTCGACTTCACCAATTTCAGTTCATTGCCTTTTACCGATGCATCGATGCGCAACAAGTTCGCCTGCAATACGCGTTGCTCACTGGTGAGAGAATCAATCTCCGCTTCGGCACTGAAGCCTTTCGCTTTCAATGAACGTTGACGTTTAAGGTTCGCTGCCACCAAACTCAATTGAGCTTTGACTTCTTCAGCCTGCGCTTTCAGTTGGCTAGACTCGGTTTCCAAAAGTTGGGTATCCAGTCTGATCAACGGCTGACCCGTTGTGACTGTGTCACCGACATCCACCAGAATCTCGTTTACTTTTCCGGCCAACTCGAAACCTAAATTGGCCTGTTGACCCGCCTTAACCACACCGACATATTCGCGCTGTACCGCATACGATGGAGAGCGTTCCAAAGCGACAGTTTCTACTGTTAAGACTGTCGACGCTGCACTATTCGATTCCACTGCAGCATTATCTGCATCGGATGCTGTCTCGGCTTGTGTATTTTCACCACACCCGACAAGAAGAGTCGACAACGCCACTGCTACTGCGCTTCCCTTCATCAATTTATACATACTTCCTGTTCCTATGCGGTACTCAATTATGTTCTTTTTTTAGACTAACCAAATCAAACTAGACTGTCTAGTTTGATTGTGTTAAAAATAAGTTTCATCGTTAATGATTGATAAAACCATCACAAAAAGCATAATGCTTAGCGTAAAACGAGACACATAGAACTGAGCACCAACAGGCACCAAGCAAAGAGACAAACTAGGTAACGAGACAACACTAAGCAACGAGAAGCAAGCACGTGACTAAAATCATCAAGAGTGAACAGAAGAGATCGCAGATCTTAACCGCAGCCAGCCAACTTTTCTCTGAACATGGCTTCAAGATCAATATGGACCAGATAGCCAAAGCAGCGAACGTTTCTAAGCAAACGGTCTACTCTCACTTTAAAAACAAAGACGAACTTTTCGAAACCTGCATGCAAACTAAGTGTGCCGAGCGCGAACTCAGCCCTTCTGCTTTTGATATGAATGCCACTTTGGAAGACGAATTGGTGAAGTTTGGTGTGAAGTTTCAAGATTTGTTACTTGATGAGCAGTCCAGACAGACCTTTCAAAATGCTGTGAGCCAATCCAACACGCACCCAGAGATCGCCTCTATCTATTTAGAAACTGGGCCTCAGAAAACCACCAAATTACTTGCTGATTATTTGCAGTCGAAAATAGACTCTGGTGATCTCACACTGTCGACATCAAGCTCGCCAGTCATTGCAGCACGCCAACTGTTGCTGATGTTTCACGGCAAATCGGCGTATTGGGGATTCTTCGGACACGATAGCGGAGAATCTGAAGAAGAAAGACTTCACTACACTCGCGAATGTGTCGCGCTATTCTTGAACGGCAACCAGCCTCGTTAATTGTAGCTCTATCTTTGAATAAAAAAGGCACAGAGAAATTCATCCTCTGTGCCTTATCAATCATCAGTCACTCTCAGCAATAACAGCGATCGGTTTATTGGGTATGTTCCACAACGATCAGCTCATCGGTATTGAAGCCACGCTCTTTCGACATGGCTTTAAACTTCTCCATCACTTCTGGTGCGACTTCAGGCGTTCTTGCGAGTAGCCATAAGTAATCAGTGTCGGGCCCAGAAACAAACGCGTATTGGTAGCCCTCTTTGTCTAATTCAAACACGACATAAGCGCCGTAGAAAGGGCCAAAGAAAGACACTTTCAAATAGCCTTGTTCAGAGCCCTCAACGAAGTACGCTTTTCCTTCCGCTTCGTTCCACTCACCTTCTTCCGCCGAATAACCACGGTTAATCACCTTCACGCCCCCATCATCACGAAGGCTGTATTCAGCGCTGATGTTGTCTAAGCCACGCTCAAACGAGTGATCCAAACGAGCCACTTCGTACCATTTCCCTAGGTATCGTTCCAACTCAAACTGTTGAACAGGCTTTACCGTTTCGGGCATGCCAACACAACCACCCAATAAGATCACGCTAAGCAGCAATAATATTTTTTTCATCCTAACCTCGACTTGTTTTTATTAGTAATGCGAGTAAGTCTCTTGAAAACATAAACTTACATCCTTGGTAATACGTTAAATCCATTTTTATAGCTCACTTAACTGTAATTTATTCAGAACCTTATGTGAATTGTTTAGTCTGCGAATGGATTCGCAATCCTTTATTGACGAGCTGTATTCCCACAACCACCTCAAAAGGCACTGGAATTACATTCAAACAAGAGAGCAACCAAGGACACTTTATTATTAAAAATTCACGATATGATTCTCGCCACTCGCTTTCTATACTTACTAAACCGTGGAACATGGAAGAGGCTTTGTTTCCTAATTGGA
>NZ_JBFRUJ010000053.1:0-61820 GCF_041474575.1 Vibrio sp. 10N.222.51.C5 | reverse complement strand
ACATTTCAGGACGGGACAATCGAAATAAAAAAGCCCAGCTTGAGATTATCAAGCTGGGCTTTATTGATCTTGTTCTAGAGCTGATTAAGCAGCTGCTGTGAACTGAGCTAGAAACATCTCTTTGCGTTCGTTGAAGCGGTTTACTAGGTCGTCTACAGAAGCTTGGTCGTATGGCTTAAGGCCACTTGCTACCATACGCTTCACGCCTTTACCTACTACTTCGCCGTCTTCTTTGAAATCGAAGTTCAGGGTCACGATGCCACGTTTTCCTTCAACATCAAAAGTCGCGCCAGAGAATTCAACTTCTGGGTGAGACAGGTCTAGGCGAGTAAATTCAACTTCCATGCTCTCGTAAATCACTAGAGGACGTTGGCAGTTGATCATCATTTGTTGTTCTTCCATAAGAGGAACCATGATGTGTGGGAAGTTCATGCCAGAGAACTTAACGTAGTTTGTTACCACGTGCTCGATGAATGCTTGGTCGTGGCTCTTTTCACCTTCACAAGACATGTGTAGGTACTCTTTGCCTTTCTCGTCAACCAGTGAGCTTTCTTTCTCACATTTGTTGTCAACGCTAAGCGCAATACCGTTACCCACCATACCTGAAAAATCAAAACGCATTTTTTGGCTGATGCCTTCTTTCTGCAGAAGAACTGCAAACAAAAGATCGCCAGGCACGCAGAAGCGCTTGTTGTCTTCATCGTGAATTGGGTTGAAGTCAGCAGCTACTTTTTTAGCAAAGTGGCTAGCTTGTTCACGAGTGAATTGAAATTGATTGTCTTCAGTAGAAAAGTAAGGTGTCAGAAACATAGTATCGCTATTAGTCATCAAATCTGGGGTGGATTATAGCTAACTAACTTCGATCTAATGGTCTATCCAGTTAACTTTGCTTATATATCAGTCGATTAGATAAATACGTTGGATGGTATGTGACGATTTTGAGGGGAATAGGGGCTTGGATTCAATGCAACAAGGGCTAATCAATAGCCCCTGTTTATATGACGTGCTATTTCGCCAAACCTTAGAAGCTACACAGTAGGCCTTCTGGCATTAGATGGTTATGCACTGATAATTTGAGCAGTAGATTTGCTTGCTCGATATCAGGTGAGAAGTAACGGTCTTTGTCGTAGAAGCTGACTTTCTCGCGCAGTATCTGTTTTGCTTCTTCTACTCGAGGAGAAGAGAGATTTGGTGCTCTAAAATCCAAGCCTTGTGCTGCTGCTAAGTATTCAACAGCCAAGATGCCACGGGTGTTTTCTGCCATGTCACGCAGTCGACGACCCGCAAAGGTTGCCATAGATACATGATCTTCTTGGTTTGCCGATGTTGGAAGGCTGTCTACTGAAGCTGGGTGTGCCAGTGTTTTATTCTCGCTTGCCAGAGCAGCAGACGTTACTTGAGCAATCATAAAGCCTGAGTTAACGCCGCCGTTATCGACTAAGAAAGGTGGAAGTTTGCTTAGTGCGCTATCAATCAGCAGTGCCATTCTTCGTTCAGAAAGGCTACCAATTTCTGCAATCGCAAGTGCTAGGTTATCCGCTGCCATTGCCACAGGTTCTGCGTGGAAGTTACCACCTGAAATAATGTCGCCGTCTTCAGCAAATACCAGTGGGTTATCCGATACCGAGTTCGCTTCAACGTTTAACGTTTCTGCTGAATTACGAATTTGCTGTAAACAGGCACCCATCACTTGAGGCTGACAGCGCAACGAGTAAGGGTCTTGAACCTTTTCACAGCAAGTGTGTGATTCACCAATCTCACTCTTTTGATCAAGCATATGGCGATAAGCAAGCGCGGCATCCATTTGACCACGATGACCACGAACGCGATGAATTCGAGGGTCAAACGGACGACGACTACCCAGTGCAGCTTCAACAGACATTGCACCACATACGGTTGCAGACGCAAACAAGTCTTCCGCTGCGAACAGACCTTCTAATGCAAAGGCAGTCGATGCTTGTGTGCCGTTTAACAGCGCTAAGCCTTCTTTCGGCGCAAGTGTGATTGGTTCAAGACCTGCGATCTGCATTGCTTCTAAGCCAGTGATGATCTTGCCGTTGTGGCGTGCTTGGCCTTCACCTAGCAGAACGGTACTCATGTGGGCGAGGGGAGCAAGATCTCCAGATGCGCCTACTGATCCTTTTTGTGGAACACACGGGTAAACCTGCGCGTTCACAAGATCGATAAGAGCGTTAATCACTTTGAGGCGGATACCAGAGTAACCGCGAGACAAGCTGTTAATCTTCAATACCATCATCAAGCGTACGGTTTCATCAGACATGAACTTGCCAATGCCCGCAGCGTGAGAAAGTACGATACTTTTCTGTAGAACTTCGAGATCTTCAGGCGCAATCTTGGTGTTTGCTAATAAGCCAAAACCCGTGTTGATGCCATACACAGTGCGGTCTTCAGCAATCACTTGTTCGACAACTTGCATGCTCGCTTCGATATCCGGGATTGCTGCAGGATCGAGTGATAAGTTCACAGGGCTACGGCTGATTTTTCGAAGTTCAGATAGGCCAAGAAGTCCTGGCTTAAGTAATAAGTTCAACATGTTCTCTCCAGACATTAAAGGCGACGAAGTTCTTCGTTTAGCATAGGTAAATCAAGCTTCTGCTCTTTGGCACATTGCTTGGCAATATCGTAACCTGCATCAGCATGACGCATAACGCCGGTTGCTGGGTCATTGTGAAGTACGCGAGCAATACGCTGTGATGCATCTTCACTGCCGTCACAACAAATCACCATGCCTGAGTGTTGCGAGAAGCCCATACCAACGCCACCACCGTGGTGCAAAGAAACCCAAGTTGCGCCGCCCGCTGTGTTCAGAAGGGCATTCAATAGAGGCCAATCTGATACGGCATCTGATCCATCCATCATGCCTTCTGTTTCGCGGTTCGGGCTTGCTACTGAACCTGAATCTAGGTGGTCACGACCGATAACAACTGGTGCTTTCAGTTCGCCATTTTTCACCATTTCATTGAATGCTTGGCCTAAGCGTTCACGATCTTTCAAGCCAACCCAACAAATACGCGCTGGCAGGCCTTGGAACTGAATGCGTTCACGCGCCATATCTAGCCAGTTATGTAGATGTGGGTTGTCTGGAATCAGTTCTTTTACTTTTTGGTCTGTTTTGTAGATGTCTTCTGGGTCACCAGATAGTGCCGCCCAACGGAAAGGACCAATACCTTCGCAGAATAAAGGTCGAATATAAGCCGGAACGAAACCTGGGAAATCAAACGCGTTTTCTACGCCTTCTTCCAGTGCCATTTGGCGAATGTTATTACCGTAATCCACGGTCGCTGCGCCGCGGTATTGCAGGTCTAACATCGCTTGTACTTGAATCGCCATAGATTGCTTAGCGGCTTTCACCACTTTTGCTTCATCAATGGAGCGCTCTTGTGCGGCTTTCTCCATCGTCCAACCTTGCGGCAAGTAGCCGTTAAGAGGATCGTGGGCAGAGGTTTGGTCAGTCACCACATCAGGTGTGATATTGCGTTCAACTAACTCTGGGAAGACGTCTGCGGCGTTACCTAATAAGCCAACAGAGATTGGCGTGTCTGACTCTTTAATCATTGCCATCGCTTCATCTAAGCTGGTGGCTTTTTTGTCTACATAGCCAGTACGCAAGCGGTAGTCGATTCGTGATTCATCACACTCCACTGCGATCATTGAGAAGCCAGCCATCGTTGCAGCAAGAGGTTGAGCGCCGCCCATTCCACCAAGACCGCCCGTTAGAACCCACTTGCCGTTTGCTTCACCTTGGAAGTGCTTCTTCGCGATAGCGACAAAGGTTTCGTAAGTACCTTGAACGATGCCTTGTGAACCAATGTAGATCCAGCTGCCCGCGGTCATTTGGCCGTACATCATCAAGCCTTCTTTATCGAGCTCGTTGAAGTGTTCCCAGTTCGCCCAGTGTGGAACAAGGTTCGAGTTAGCGATCAGTACGCGAGGTGCGTTTTTATGAGTCGGGAACACGCCCACAGGTTTACCGGATTGAACAAGTAACGTTTGGTCGTCCTCTAAACGCTCTAATACTTCAACAATTTTGTCATAACATTTCCAATCACGTGCCGCGCGACCAATACCGCCATACACAACCAGTGCATGTGGGTGTTCTGCCACATCAGGGTCTAGGTTGTTCATCAGCATACGCAGTGGTGCTTCTGTTAACCAAGATTTAGCGCGCAAAGTGGTGCCGTGAGGTGCGCGAATTTCGCGAGTCGTGTCGAGACGAGGGTCACTGTTGTGGTGTTCCGTCATTTTGGAATTCCTTCTGTTTCACGTTATATCGTTGTAGTTGTAGTTGTAGTTGTAGTTATCGGTATAGCTGGATTAGTCGCTGGCCATTGCACTGGCAATATCCCAACATAAACGAGCCGCTAATCGAGCCGTTTGGCCATCGACGTCGTAGTCTGGGTTGTATTCCGCTATGTCCGCGATAATGAGTTTTTCACTGTGTTGGAAAATCTGTTCTAGAAAAGGAGCAAGCGCTTCATAGCTCACGCCTCTTGCCGCTGGTGCACTTACGCCCGGCGCAGTAGCTGCGGGGAAAACATCGAGATCAATGGTGAGATAGAGATAATCACACTCAACGATGAATTTTTGTAACTTGATCAGTTGAGCGACTTGATTCACTTGGGTCATGTTGCGGTCGTGTTCATACCACACGCCCAGTTGGTCAGCTTTGTTAAACAGCGCTTTGGTATTGCTGGCGGCACTCACACCAAGACAAGCGTAATGAAACGGCCATTGATGTGCGTGGCAGTAATCACTGATCTGGTTAAAAGGCGTGCCGGAGCTCGGTTTAACATCGGTGATGTCGCTTTCAAATTCACGAAGATCAAAGTGAGCATCAAAATTAACGATGCCGATCTTAGGATTGTGTTCTGATTGAATTTTATTTAGGTGCTCAGCGAGACCTTGGAACGTTGCCCAAGCCACCTCGTGACCACCGCCAAGGGTAATCACTTTGTTGGTTGCTAAGGCATTGGCAATCACAGAAGCACACTGTTTTTGGCTGACTTCTAATTGACCATCATTGCACTCGATATCACCAAGATCGGCGATGTGTGCGTCACTGTGCCAAGCCATATTCGCCAACGCTTGGCGTATCAAGTTAGGTGCTTGTTTCGCGCCCACGCGTCCTTTATTTCTTGCAACACCGGCATCGCTGGCAAAGCCTACCAAGGCGATATCACCGTCAGTCAGCTTGTCACTTAACTCACTACTTTGCACTTGCTTGGTAATGTGATGAACGCGAGTACCGAGTGCGCCATCTTCAAGATCATTACGTCCGGTCCACACAAAGTTATGCACGGTTGTTGCGTTCTCTTGGATACCGTTGGATTTAGATTGAGTCATGACACACCTCGCCATTAACAATGCGTTTATGCAGGTGAGGAACACCGACTTGATAGCTTAGATCTGCAGGGTGGTCGATGTTCCAGATAGCCAAATCTGCGGCATAACCGATTTCGACTTTGCCTTTGGTTTGTGACTCACCAATGGCAGCCGCCGCGTTACAAGTTACACCGCGTAGCGCTTCTTCAGGCGTCGTACCAAACAGGGTGCAGCTCATGTTCATCATCAGCGTTAAGTCTGCAAAGGGAGATGTGCCGGGGTTTAGGTCGGTCGCGATCGCCATTGGGATTTTGTGTTCACGAAGTAAAGCAATAGGTGGCTGTTGAGTCTCTTTCAAGAAGTAGAAAGCCCCGGGTAATAAGGTGGCGACTGTGCCTGATTCTGCCAGTGCTTTTACTCCGGTTTCATCAAGGTATTCAACATGGTCGACAGAGAGTGCACCGTATTTAGCTGCGAGCGCACTGCCGCCCATATTTGAAAGTTGTTCAGTGTGACCTTTAATCGCTAGCCCATGTGCTTTGGCAGCTGCAAATACACGTTCGGTTTGTTCTAAGTTGAAGCCGATAGATTCGCAGAACACGTCAACGGCATCGGCGAGCCCTTGCCCCGCAGCTTTAGGAATGATCTCTTGGCAAACCAGATCTATGTAACGATCTGGTTGTTCTTTGTATTCTGGCGGTACTGCGTGTGCTGCAAGGAGAGTGGTAGTGATCTTAATTCGGCGATGATTTTCTAACGCTTTAGCTGCACGTAACATCTTGAGTTCGTCTTCAAGTGTTAAACCATAGCCCGATTTTACTTCGATGCTGGTTACGCCACTTCTTAGCAGGCCATCGAGTCTAGGTAGTGCCATTTCAACCAGTTCAGACTCTTGCGCTGCGCGTGTTGCAGTGACTGTCGCAAGAATCCCGCCGCCTTGTTTGGCGATGTCGGTGTAAGAGATACCATTCAAACGCTGTTCAAATTCGTTGGCGCGATTGCCTGCAAATACGAGGTGAGTGTGGCAATCAATCAGACCTGGGGTAACGAGCTTGTTTTTGCAATCATAGGTGATGTAATCCGCAGAGTTATCAGTGCTCGGTTGTTCTACCTCATAAGCATGAGCCTCATGGTTTGAACAAGAGATAGACACGATCTTACCGTCTTCGATAACGATATCTTGAGGGGAAGAGGACTGATAACCGTCGGCTCCCGAACTCATGGAGACCACTCGTGCGTTTTTGAGGATCAAATTCATAATCACCTAGATCTTTGCTAAATATTAAATGTATATACAAATAAATAGGCTAAACGCTGACCCGAATCAAGTTGATGTTGCAAAAATGTGATCGGCGATCAGGATGATGTTCTTTAATCTAGAAGTATCTTGGAGCTTAATTTGTACTTAGAGCCAGGATGGTAGAGCAATGCAAAGCTGATGAGGCGTTCTTTGCTCCATGTTCTTCTATTCAAAAGAAGGCAAGGTTCTGATTCAGATAGCTTTAGTGACGTTCTGATTTGAGAATCTGGAATAATGGCTTCAACCGTGTGCTCGATAGCACTTAACGGGCAGCTTTTTGAAAGGTATTCGTTGGGCGTAGAGGTTGAAAAGTCTTGCTCTAGGTATTTTGGAGCGGCTTGAGAGTTCACCCAGCGCGCTTCCAATTGAATCGGTGCGTTGTCCGCAAAGTGTATGATTTCACTATAGAACACTTCTGCGTTAATCATCACACCTAACCGTGTAGCCGTGCTTTCATCAGCCTTGATACTATCGTGCTTGATAACTTGGCTAGTATACGTTTGGCCTCGGTCTTTGATCTCTTGCGCTATGTTGTTGATATCAAGCAACGGAGATTGCGCTTTTTCGTCGGGTTCACAAACAAAAGTCCCCAGTCTTGGTTTCCTGATGAGCTTGCCTTCAGACACAAGATCTCGAATGGCTTTATTGACCGTCATTCGACTCACATTGAACTGCTCGGTAAGTTCGAGTTCTGTGGTGATTTGGTAACCCACCGGCCAATGACCACTGCTGATCTTGTCATCTATGAACTGTTTTATCTGAAGGTAGAGCGGTGCTTTCGACATAATGAAACCTTATTTGACTATACAAATAGAGTAACGGAATTTTTCACGATTTCAACATTTCCTCGGGCAATGTGACCTTATTCAACATAGATGGGGCAAATTGCTTGATTCTGTGAGGCAAGTGTCGCAAATTGTCACGCAATAACTATTCGTAAATCAGATAATTAGAAAGGGAAATAATATGTTTAAGAAATTAAAGGCCTCGTTGGGCATCGGTGCAGCAAAGGTTGATACTGTCTTAGATAATATTGAAGTTTTCCAAGGTGGAGAGTTGTCTGGCAATGTTCACATTGTTGGTGGTGACGTTGAGCAACAAATCGACCTGATCAACTTGGTTCTCAACACAGAAGTAAAAGTAGAAACGGAAGATAGCACCAGCTACGAAACCTTTTCACTGGGTCGTATTCAAGCCGTAGAGCCTTTCGTTATCCAACCGGGCGAAACCAAACTGGTTCCATTCCGTCTTAAGTTAAATGATGAAACGCCAGTCACCGCGTTGAACGCACAAATGAACCAATGCCATGTGTGGGTTGAAACCAACCTAGATATAGGCTTCGCGATTGACCCTAAAGACCGTGACTTTATCTCCGTACACCCATTGCCAACAGTGGCTAAAATCATCCGAGGCGTGGAAGCATCAGGTATGGCAATGGTGAAAGCAGACGTAGAGAAGGGCTTCTTAAAAGGCAACAGCTTTGCTTCTCGTTCGGGCTGTTACCAAGAGATTGAGTTTCGCAGCGGCGGCTTCATGAATAATAAAGAGATCGAGCTGTCATTCATCGTTGAAGGTTCAATGGTTCACTGCCTAGCAGAAATCGACCGCTCAATGAGCTTCCGCGGCGACCAATACATCTCATTCAGCTTACCTGCTAATGCGGCCGACTCAGACATTCGCAACGCTGTATCAAGAATCATGAGTGCGTAGTTCCCTTTCTGTTAGTAGTCGCTTTTTCTATTAATAGAGACAAGACAGTACGATTTCTATAGCCGAACTTATCCGTTCGGCTTTTTTGTATTGTAGATAAAGCCAACGAATTACTGATTGAACTATGGGTTAGGCGTTAGAAGGATCTATATAGAAGAGACATTTCAGTCATATAGTTTTGTGGTGCTGCGGGACTAACATTGTCATTTTATATTATTTCGTTACAATGCTCGGATACCTACAAATAGGGCATCTGTATTTGCTTCTATGTGGGTATATTTATTATGCATATATCCCCAATCAGCGTACTCGTTGATTGAAAGACATATATTAAACATTTTCATGTGTTGCTTGGTGTGCAACACCACTGTAAAGGACAAATAATGCCAATTATTACTCTTCCTGACGGTAGTCAGCGTCAATTTGACAACCCTGTATCAACTCTAGATGTTGCCCTATCAATCGGTCCTGGTCTTGCGAAAGCAACCATTGCTGGTCGTGTAGACGGCGAGCGAGTTGATGCTTGTGATCTTATCGAAAACGATGCAAGCCTAGAAATCATCACTGCTAAAGATGAAGTTGATGGCCTTGAGATCGTTCGTCACTCTTGTGCTCACCTTTTAGGCCACGCGGTTAAGCAGCTTTTTCCAGAAGCGAAAATGGCGATCGGTCCTACTATCGATAACGGTTTCTACTACGATATCGATCTTGAGCACTCTCTAACGCAAGACGATCTAGAAAAGATCGAAAAGCGCATGAAAGAGCTAGCGAAGACCAAATACCAGGTTGTTAAGAAGAAAGTTAGCTGGCAGGAAGCGCGCGACGCATTCGAAGCTCGCGGCGAGACTTACAAGATTGAGATCTTGGACGAGAACGTTTCTAAAGACGATCGTCCAGGCCTGTACCATCACGAAGAATACATCGATATGTGTCGTGGTCCACACGTGCCTAACATGAGCTTCTGCCAGCACTTCACTCTACTTAACGTAGCGGGTGCATACTGGCGTGGTAACAGTGACAACAAGATGCTTCAACGTATCTACGGCACTGCATTCCACGACAAGAAGGCACTTAAAGCTCACCTTGTGCGCCTAGAAGAAGCGGCTAAACGTGACCACCGTAAAATCGGTAAAGCGCTTGACCTATTCCACATGCAGCAAGAAGCACCAGGCATGGTGTTCTGGCACCACAACGGTTGGACTATCTTCCGTGAGCTAGAAGTATTTATTCGTCAAAAACTGACTGAGTACGATTACCAAGAAGTTAAAGGCCCATTAATGATGGACCGTGTTCTTTGGGAACGCTCTGGTCACTGGGATAAGTACGCTGAAGCGATGTTCACTACTTCTTCAGAGAACCGTGAATACGCTATCAAGCCAATGAACTGTCCTGGTCACGTTCAAATCTTCAACCAAGGTTTGAAATCTTACCGTGATCTACCGCTACGTATGGCTGAGTTCGGCTCATGTCACCGTAACGAGCCGTCTGGCGCACTTCACGGCATTATGCGTGTTCGTGGCTTCACTCAAGATGATGCTCACGTATTCTGTACTGAAGACCAAGTTCAACAAGAAGTTAAAGCTTGTATTGAAATGGTTTACGATACTTACACAACTTTCGGCTTCGAAAGCATCGTTGTTAAGCTATCTACTCGTCCAGAACAGCGTGTAGGTTCAGACGAAATGTGGGACCGTGCAGAGGCTGACCTTAAGCAAGCGCTAGAGGCAATGGACATTGCATACGAGATTCAAGAAGGCGAGGGTGCGTTCTACGGACCTAAGATTGAATTTACTTTGCATGATTGTTTGGACCGCGCTTGGCAATGTGGTACAGTGCAGCTCGATTTTGCATTACCAGAACGTTTAGGTGCTACTTACGTAGGTGAAGATAACGAGCGTCACACGCCAGTTATGATCCACCGCGCGATTTTAGGTTCACTAGAACGCTTCATTGGTATTCTTATTGAAGAATACGCTGGCTTCTTCCCAACGTGGTTGGCGCCAGAACAAGCAGTTGTAATGGGCATTACAGACAAACAGTCTGAATATGTACAAGAAATTACGAAAAAACTGCAAAAAAGTGGATTTAGAGTCAAAGCAGACTTGAGAAATGAGAAGATTGGCTTTAAAATCCGCGAACATACTTTGAAACGTGTACCGTTCATGCTTGTGTGTGGTGACCAAGAAATGGAAGCCGGCGAAATTGCAGTACGTACACGTAAAGGTAAGGACCTTGGCAAATTTAAAGTGGATGACTTTATTTCATACATCCAAGCCGAGGTTTCAAGCCGTAAGCTCAATCTGGAGGAATAGCTATTAAAGGCGGAAGACGTGGCCAACAACCGGCCAAACAAAACCAGCACCGTTTAAACGGTGACATTCGTGGCGTTCGTGAAGTGCGTCTAACTGGCGCAGACGGCGAAGCTGTTGGTGTAGTATCAATCGCTGAAGCGATGGAAGCTGCAAATGAAGCTGGTATGGATCTTGTAGAGATCAGCCCTAACGCCGAGCCGCCAGTTTGTCGTGTGATGGACTACGGTAAGTTCCTCTTCGAGAAGAGCAAAGCTGCGAAAGAGCAGAAGAAGAAGCAAAAGCAGGTTCAGATCAAGGAAATTAAATTCCGACCTGGAACTGATATTGGAGACTATCAGGTAAAACTACGCAACCTGACTGGTTTCCTAGAAGACGGCAACAAAGTGAAGGTAACAATTCGCTTCCGTGGCCGCGAAATGGCTCACCAAGAAATCGGTGTTGACGTTCTTAATCGTTTGAAAGCGGATACTGAAGAATTTGCAGTAGTCGAATCTTTCCCAACGAGAATTGAAGGTCGCCAGATGATCATGGTGTTGGCCCCTAAAAAGAAGTAATTAACGGCTTTGCAAGTAATTGAACCCTGCAGCCTCAGGTTGCGGGGTTTTATTCGCCCTAATTACTATGTTATTAACAACTCAACAATGCGGAGTTATTCATCATGCCTAAGATGAAAACCAACAAAGGTGCTGCTAAGCGTTTCCAGAAAACTGCTGGTGGTATTAAGTTTAAGCACGCTGGTAAACGTCACATCCTGACTAAGCGTACTACTAAGAACAAGCGTCAGCTACGTCCGAACTCGATCCTTCCTAAATGTGAAGTTGCTCAAGTTCTACGTATGATGCCATACGCTTAATTCTTTTTAGTTTATAAATTCGTTTAGTTTAGGAGAAGCATAATGCCTCGCGTAAAACGTGGTGTACAAGCTCGTGCACGTCATAAGAAAGTTCTAAAACAAGCTAAAGGTTACTACGGAGCACGTTCACGTGTTTACCGCGTAGCTTTCCAAGCAGTTACCAAAGCTGGTCAATACGCTTACCGTGACCGTCGCAACAAGAAACGTCAATTCCGTCAACTTTGGATTGCACGTATCAACGCGGCATCTCGTCAAAATGGTCTATCTTACAGCCGTTTCATCAATGGCCTAAAGAAAGCATCTATCGAGATCGACCGTAAGATTCTTGCTGACATCGCAGTATTCGACAAAGCAGCATTTGCTGTTCTAGTTGAAAAAGCGAAAGCATCTCTATAATTTAGAGTTAGCTTAAAGGTTTAAGAAAAGGAGAACTTCGGTTCTCCTTTTTTATTGCCTGTAATTTGGCTTTGCCATACTCTCTCGCATCTCGCATCTCGCATCTCGCATCTCGCATCCCGCACCTAATTTTTATTCGCTTGAACACGCATTCTGGTATATAAACATTTACCTAACCTTTAAATGTAAAGCGACCGAAATAAATGACCGCACCGACCACTATGACGTTCTTCGAACGTTTTGAAACTGACATCCTATCTGGCAAGAAGACGATTACTATTCGTGATGAATCTGAGCGAGACTACCAGCCAGGCAGTGTTGTGGAAGTATCGACGCTAGAGCAAGACCGTGTGTTCTGTAATCTTAAGATCATCAGCGTTGAGCCAATTTTGTTTGATGACTTAGGTGAGTTCCATGCTCAGCAAGAGAACATGACGCTGCAAGTACTGAAAGACGTGATTCAAGATATCTACCCGGGTATCTCTCAACTGTATGTGGTTTCTTACGAGCTTGTGTAGCCCGCTTTAAATAGAATTTGTTGATCAATACTGCGTCTAACGCAGAGCAATGATAAAGGGAAGCCACAATGAGTGAATTACAGAGCGAAACAGTTCAGCAAATTTTGCTTCAACTTTATTGTCGTGAGCAAAATGAGCAGCCGTTAATCTCTAGAACTGATCTCGACATTGCTCTTTATGATAGCGAAGGCTTTCTAGCGTGGCGTGACACAAGGCGTAACTTTACGGTCAGTGATATCGAGAATCGAGTTTGGGTGAAGAGCTGCCCCGGCGGTTACATCACTGAAGTGCACTTCAATGCTGACGGTTCTTTGATTGAATATCGTTTGTTCGACCGATTTGAAACAACAGGGCAGTGGCAACTAAAAGACGGTTTGTTACACGTCGAGATTCTGAAGGGTGAGAACTGCTACCAGTTTGCTGTTGTGGCTCGTGCTGACCTTAATATTCACTCTGCGGTTGAGTATAAGAGCGGAGAGCTGCATTCGTACTTGAAGCTTGTTCAAGTTGAAAGCTAAACGCTGGTTCGTTTAATTAGCATATAAAAAAGCCAACAGTGATGTTGGCTTTGTTGTCTTCAATCTGACTGAATACTTCTATTAAGCTTCGAAGTTCGCCAATCGAGTATAAAGCTCGCTGTCTTGATCTTGCTTTGCACAAATCGTCAGTAGGTCTTCAATAAAGTACTTCAATGCACGTGCTTCAATTCGGCGAATACCTTGTTGATGTTCTTCAGTTAGGTAGCCGTAGATAGTCGCAGCGCCAAAGTCACCAAAGATCATCTGACCTTGTTCGTTCACTAAAGTGTTGTGAGCGTATAGATCACCATGAGAGACTTTATTGGCATGAAGGTGTTCAAACACATCAATCATCTGCTCTGTAATGCTATTGATTTGAGCAATTGAAAGTTCGAAACCTTCTGGGAAAGTATCACGCGTGCAAGTCTCGAGTGTTGGTGGTAGCCCTAGGTTGTAGTAGCTGTTTGGAATGAGTTCCATCACCAAAGCTAGGTAATCTTGTTCCTCTACTTGGGCGATAGATTTTACCAAGTTGTTATGGTGTCCAGCCTGCAAGCACGCTTCCAGTTCATCATGTGGGTAGCCGTCACTGGTGACTTCGCCTTTAAACACTTTAACCGCCACTTCCTGTGGAAAATCGAAGTCGCTGTTTAGCCAGCTTGCATGCGAGATCACGCCAGATGCGCCTTGGCCAAGTACTTGATTCAGTGAATAGCTTTGAGAGCTAACCGCAGGCACGCTATCTAAGCTGCTAGGGTGTTTGCAAAACGGGTTACCCGCAAACGCTAACCAAGCCAGTTTTGGTAGCTTGATAAGGAACTCTGGGAATTCAGTCAACTGGTTTGCAGACAGGCGAACTAGCTCAAGGTTGGATAGGTTTTCCATGCTTTCTGGTAACACGCGAATCTTGTTACCCGCCAATGCCAGTTTCTGTAGTCGCGGTCTTTCACCTAGTGAGCTAGGCAGGGCCTCAATCTCATTGTCGGTCAGGATTAACCAACGTAGTTGAGTCGGCAGAGATTGTTCGCTAACGGTTTTGATTTGGTTGGTTTTGAAGCCAACCATTTCGAGCTTAGGAAGTGACCCTAGAACATCAGGCAGGTGCGTAAACAGGTTATTCGACGCGAAGATAATACGCAGGTTAGTTAGCTTTGATAACTCGGCTGGTAGGTCTGACAGCTGATTACCTGAAAGGTCTAGGATCTCAAGAGAATCTGCAAGCTCTATGATTTCTAGAGGAAACTCGGTGAGACTTTCCGACAGTTTTAAGCGCTTAATACCTTTAAGTTGCCCTGATTTTAATTGTTCTAGAGTATGCAAACCTTAGCCTTATGAATAGATGTTCGAGGCGCGTAGTTTACTTGTCTCAATCAAGAAAGGCGAGTATCCGGAAGAATACTCGCCTAACTAAACTAAGTGAACGAATTTACGAAGGTTAAAGCTGTATATGGTTTTGGCTAACGCCGACCTCCTCAACAAAATCGCTATCATGACTGACCAAGATGAATGCACCCTGGTATTCACGTAAAGCGGACGCCAATATTTGCTTCGAGTCTATGTCCAAGTGATTGTCTGGTTCATCAAGCAAAAGAAGTGGGGCATCCTGTTTATGGCTGACAATCAACATCGCCAATTTCATTTTCTCGCCACCACTGAGGTGAGCGACTTTTCGATATACTGAGTCTCGCCTGAATCCAATTCTCGCTAGCAGGGTTCGCGCGTCGCTCTCTGTTAATCCAAAGCTATGCGTTATTAAACTATCGAACATCGTATCGTTGGTGTCTAACAGGCCAAAGTGTTGATCCAAATAGACGGTCGCCCCCAAGCGCTTGATCGAGCCTTTATAATTGGCGTGTTGACCGTGAATCGCTTTTAACAGTGTCGACTTTCCACACCCATTAGCACCGGTTAGATAACACCGTTCCCCTTGTGATAAAGAGAAACTGATTGGCGCACCTGAGCCGTAAATAAGGCGGCAGTTTTCAACGGTTAACAAAGAGCTCTTTTTACTGCTATTACTTTGCTGTAGATACAAAGCTTGTGGTTTCAGCCGTTCCTTCAGTTCTTTAAGCGACTGAAGTTTATGTTGGTTTTGGTCAATGAGGTTCCTTTGGCTTGTCGCAGACGCGGCTTGGCTTTGTCCTGCTTTATCTTTCATCGCATCCAATAAGATCTTGGGTTGGCTACCTGACTTTCTGAGTCGGTTTCCCTGAGATTCTCGCTGCTGCGCCTTTTCCTTGTTGGCTTGAGCTTGACGCTCGAGTCGTTTCTTTTCGGACTGATGATGCGCGATCTGTTTGTTGAGCGCTTCGCTTTGGCTAGACACTTGTTTGAAGTAATCATCATAATTTCCTTTATAGAAACGTACGCCCAAGCTATTGAGATGGTAGATCCCGTCCATTTGTCTCAATAAGCTTCGATCATGGCTGACGACAAGCACTTTGCCTTCAAACAACTGGCACTGTTCGAGTACCCAATTGCGTCCATCGTTATCCAAATGGTTCGAAGGCTCATCGAGGATCAGTATGTCGTTATTTGATACGAATAGCCGATGAAGCTGTAACAGGGCAAGTTGCCCACCACTCAAAGAGCAACAATGCGTGTTCAAATCACTAGTGATTTTGAGTGTACCTAGCAACTGCTGGGTACGTGTCTCTAAATCCCAATCATCTCCAACGATATTGAAGTGCTGCAGTTCGCAGCTACCTTGCTCTATCGCTTTTAATGCATCTAACTTTTCGGTGAGCCCTAAGAAGTCAGCGATGGTGGTGGCGGAATCCAGTAGCGTTGATGGCAACTGAGAGTAAAAGCCGATCGAACCTTGGCGCGAAATACTGCCTGTTGTGGGCTGTTTTTGCCCGATCAGTAACGAAAGAAGTAGTGACTTTCCAGCCCCATTCCTTCCGACTAGGCCGGTGAGGCGAGTGCTCAAATTAAAGGTGATGTCTTTGAATAACCACTCACCAGTATCGAGTTGGAATGAGAGATTGTTGGCTAATATAGTAGGCATAAAAATACCTCCCTTTACGTGTAAACGAGTAAAAGGGGTGAGGCGCTTTTTCTATATAGAACCCTACATAGAATTCTATGTATAGATCGCCAAAGACGTTACTTAGGTAGCGTACCAATCAAAGATAGGAAATAGAGTGCTGATCTGATTCCTGTCTTTAACGTACTGATCTTAAAGATGTAGCTTGTCAAAAAACGGATCTTTAAGAGCTTGATTTGTCGCGAAAATAGATGACGAAGTAACGCCCACTAACCCCGAGTGTCCAAATGATTTTTATAAAAATAAATCGGATGTCAGGATGTTAGTACTTCATTATGGCGTTATTCTCTTTTGAAATGATGGTGGGGTGGTACTGAAAGAAAGTACTCTGAGTCAATATGTTGAGGTGATTAAATTGTGTTCAAATAATTAAAGCGCCTATACAACTATGAGGCGCTTTAGAGTGTTCTTTGAAAGCAAGAGCTTCAAATAATGTGCAAATTACAGGTTTTGTCCGCCGACAGCTCGCCAACACATATCAAAGCTATCGTTGATGTACTTCGATGTTTGCTCTGGTGGAGACTCGCTTTGTTCAATCAGCCAGTTTGCACAAATCAGAAAGTGGCTATGGATGAAGTGCCTCACAAGGTTAATGTCTAACACCATTAATTCACCATCCTCTTGCCCTTTCAAAATGATCTCGTCTAACGATGCGAACATCTGTGAAACAATCATTTCTCGAGTTTGAGTCGTTGGGTCGAAATGAACATTGGTGAAGAACTTCATCGCAACTGGATTCTCTAATGCCCACTCAATCCCTGAGAACCACATGAACTTAAAGGCTTGGTAGCGATCTTCTACTGCCACATCAGTGTGCGGTTGAAGGGTCGAGAATAGCTCTAACTTCAGCTCGCGAAACAGTTCATCAATCAATAGAGATTTGTTTTCGAAGTGGTGGAACAGCGTCGCTTTCGCCACACCAGCTGTTTTCGCTATTTGTCCAGTAGATGTGCCCTCTAGCCCCTGTTGAGAGAATAGCAAGAGTGCAGCATCTAGGATTTTTTGTCTTTTGGTGATCATCTATTGAGTACTTTGAACATCAGTTTCTTGATTGGGTTGTTGTAAGGAGGATGCATTAACTTGGTGAAGTTGATTTTTCCTCTGCTTAGAACGGTTTTGGCATGGCTAAAGGTCTTGAAGCCTTCAATGCCGTGATAGTGTCCCATGCCTGAAGGGCCAATGCCACCGAACGGCGCGTCTTCTGCTGCCACATGCACTAGCGAGTCGTTAATACAAACACCGCCAGAGTGCGTGTCTGATAAAAGCTTGTCTTGGGTTTCTTTATTATGGCTCATTAGGTACAGAGCCAGTGGGCGTTCTCTCTCTGTGATGTAATTGATTGCTTCTTCGATGGAATCATAAGGCACGATAGGCAAAACAGGACCAAACAGCTCTTCTTGCATCGCGAGCATCTCATCGTTCACTTCGGTGAGAAGGTGCGGCGTCATTCTGTGGTTTACATCGTCTTGTGCTTGTTCGGTTACCGTGTGAATAACCGCGCCTTTGGCTTGTGCGTCTTCAATGACACCTTTCAAGCGATTGTATTGGCGCATGTTGATCACTGAGGTTAAGTCTTTGCTCTCAATACCGGCTTTATAAAGCTTCTTGAAATAACGCTTATAGGCTGTGATGAACTCGTCTGATTTTTCTCGCGGCAATAAGATGTAATCAGGCGCTACACATATCTGGCCAGCGTTTAGACTCTTGGCAAACAAGATACGTTCAACAGCGTCAGCCACATCAAAGTCAGGGGCAATGATGGTTGGAGATTTGCCGCCTAATTCCAAGGTAACTGGTGTTAAGTTGTTAGCCGCTGCTCTCATAACGTGTTTACCCACAGCGGTTGAGCCTGTGAAAAGGATATGGTCAAACGGCAGTTGGCTAAATTTAGCGGAAACGTCAGCTTCGCCTTCGATAATCGCAACCTGATCTTCACTAAAGCCTTCGGCCAACATCGCTTTTAAAACTCGGTTGGTCGCTGGAGTAAACTCCGACATCTTGAGCATCGCCGTGTTGCCCGCTGCTAACGCTGTGATCAGAGGGCCTAAAGAGAGCATGACTGGGAAGTTCCAAGGCACGATGATACCAACCACACCTACTGGCTGATAATGAACCGTGATCTTTGCTGGCGTTAGCATCAAACCAGCTTTGCGGCGCGATGGCTTCAACCACTTCTTAAGGTTCTTCACGCTGTAATTGATCTGGTGAAGAGAAGGGGTGATATCAGCAATCAAGCTGTCGTGCTTTGCTCGATGGCCATAATCTTCAGATACTGCTTCAATTAACTGCTCTTGGTAGCGCATTAATAGTTTTTTCAAGACTGAGAGATCATTTCGTCTCTGATCAAGTGTTGGATTAACGTTGTTACGGTAGTGATCTTGTTGTCGGTTGAATATTTGATCCATGTCGTTGGTGCTCGACGTGTTTGGTTCAAGGTCTAGATTATGGCTCATAGTATCCCCTAAATTCGAAGGCTGACCGATTGGTTGGTCAGTTAAAATTACAAGAAGATTGAACCGAATACAAGATATGCGCGAGAAAAGTTCAAAAATTGAGCGGTTACAACATTGAAGTGAGCGAGTTCTAGTAGGAAGAATGAAGTGTTTATCGGCATCGAATCGCGGGACACAAGCTGTGTTGGTGATAGCGAGAGTTCAGATTGTGAAGTGCTTATATTTGTCACAACTCTGACTTAACCTCACTCAATTTACTAAAAATCTTTTGGTTTCTGCACATTTTTTCTCCCTAATTTAATGTGAGAAATTGCTTTATATTTAATGCGCTTCAGCCTGTTTTTTACCCTAAAACCTTGTAATTCCTTACCTGTCATTTTAAGTCGATCTGTCGATAAAAAAACGTAATCGTCACCACAAATATCAATGGTTGGACTCGCTCTTAATAATATCGGTTAATGCAGCCAACAAATCGTTTTTGAACGCTTTTTGTTGGGTTATACCTCGCTATTCCAAAGAGGTATCTTCTGTCGATGGCCCTATAGTGTGAGGTCTCTAGAATTGGAAAATTCGGTTAATTTGGAACGCATCCGTGCTGAGTATAATGTAAAGCACTGGAGCCAAGGTTTTTATGGAATTGATGATAACGGTGAGGTGTATGTTTCACCGAGCGAGACGGATCATCAAGTCCCACTAAGTAAGATCGTAAAACAGTTAGAGCAAAGAAATATTGGTTTACCTGCTCTTGTGCGTTTTCCTCAAATCGTGCATCAACGTGTGCACAATATCTGTAACGCATTTAACCAAGCGATCGACGAATATCAGTACGACAATCGTTACCTACTTGTTTATCCGATTAAAGTTAACCAACAAAAAGAAGTGGTTGATGAGATCTTAGCGAGCCAAGCTCAATTAGAGCAAAAGCAGCTAGGACTAGAGGCGGGCAGCAAACCTGAACTATTAGCGGTACTGGCGTTGGCTCAAAAAGCGAGCTCTGTGATCGTGTGTAACGGTTACAAAGACAGAGAATACATCCGCCTTGCACTGATTGGCGAAAAGCTAGGCCACAAAGTCTTTATCGTTCTAGAGAAGTTGTCTGAGCTTGATCTTGTTCTTTCTGAAGCGAAAGCACTTGGCGTAAAACCTCGTTTGGGTTTACGTATTCGTCTTGCTTCTCAAGGTGCAGGTAAATGGCAAGCAAGTGGTGGTGAGAAGTCGAAATTCGGTTTGTCTGCATCACAAGTGCTTACTGTTATCGAACGCTTGAAAGTCGAAGACCAGCTGGATGTACTTGAACTCGTGCACTTCCACCTAGGTTCACAAATGGCAAACATTCGTGACGTGCGAAATGGCGTGAGTGAAGCGGCTCGTTTCTACTGTGAACTGCGTGATATTGGCGCTCAACTGAAGTTCTTAGATGTTGGTGGTGGCTTGGCAGTCGATTACGACGGCACGCGTAGCCAATCTTCAAACTCAATGAATTACGGCTTGCTTGAGTACGCTCGTAACATCGTGATGACAGTAGGGGATATTTGTAAACTCTACAATCAGCCACAACCTGTGATTATTTCGGAGTCTGGTCGCTCACTGACTGCGCACCATGCTGTGTTGATCACCAACGTGATTGGTACTGAAAGCTACTCACCGGAAGATATGGCTGCGCCAGAAGCAGACGCACCACTGTTGCTAAACAACATGTGGAAGAACTTCTTAGAGCTCGATGCTGGTAATGATGACCGTGCGTTGATTGAGATCTATAACGACACTCAGAGCGATATTGCAGAAGCGCACAACCAATTTGCGACCGGTATGCTGAATCTTCAGCATCGTGCTTGGGCAGAGCAAATGTCTTTGCGTATTAACTACGAGCTTAGCACTCGCATGAGCACAAAGAACCGTTACCACCGTCCAATTTTGGATGAGTTGAGCGAGCGTTTAGCGGACAAGTTCTTCGTGAACTTTTCACTATTCCAGTCATTGCCAGATGCTTGGGGTATTGATCAGGTGTTCCCTGTATTGCCACTGAGCGGTTTAGATAATGCGGATGAGCGTCGTGCTGTGGTGTTGGACATCACTTGTGACTCTGACGGTACGATTGACCAGTATGTTGATGGTCAAGGCATTGAAACAACATTGCCAGTGCCAGCGTGGAACCCAGATGAACCATACCTAATGGGCTTCTTCCTAGTAGGCGCGTACCAAGAGATCTTGGGCGATATGCATAACCTATTTGGTGATACGCACAGTGTTGTGGTGAATGTTGATGAAAGCGGAGAAGCGAACATTGACTACATCAACGAAGGCGACACAGTAGAAGACATGATGCGTTATGTTCATATCGATATGGACCTAATTCGTCAGAACTACAAAGAATTGGTCACGGCTAAAGTACCAGCGCAAGAGCAGCAGAGCGTACTTGAAGAGTTAGAGCAAGGCTTGATGGGTTACACCTATCTTGAGGATTTTTAATGAACGATCTATTTACGAAACCAGATTACTCGCTGTACTCCAATGCGATGACGTTTATGCGTCGTCCATTAGTTCAAAACCCAATCGACAACGACGCTGATGTGGTTGTGTTGGGTGCGCCGCTAGATATGGCGACATCTGGTCGTCCGGGTGCACGTATGGGCCCTGATGCGATTCGTCGTGCTTCTGTGAACCTGGCGTGGGAAGGTAAAAAATTCCCGTGGGACTTCAATGTATTTGAACACACCTCGGTAATTGACGCTGGCGATCTTGTATTCGATTGTGGTGATGCAGAAGACCTAACTCAGCGTTTAGAAGCGGCGGCTGATGCGATTCTAAATAGCGGTAAAACTCTGTTAGGTTTAGGTGGCGATCACTTCATTACACTGCCTTTGCTAAGAGCGTATGGTAAGAAATATGGCGAGATGGCGTTGATTCACTTCGATGCACATACCGACACTTACAACCAAGGCAGTCGTTACGATCACGGCACCATGTTCTACCATGCACCAAACGAAGGTTTAATTTCGCCTGAACATTCAGTGCAAATTGGTATTCGTACCGAGTATAAGCAAGAAGGTCACGGCTTTAATGTCATCAATGCGATGCAAGCGAATGACATGAGTGTAGACGAGATCATTGCTCAAGTGAAAGGTATTGTTGGTGACAAGCCAGTTTACCTAACGTTTGATATCGATTGTCTAGATCCTGCTTTTGCGCCGGGTACTGGTACGCCAGTGTGTGGTGGTTTGAACTCAGATAAAGTTCTGAAAATTATCCGTGGTTTGCAGGGTATCAACATGGTCGGCATGGACGTTGTAGAAGTTTCTCCGGCGTATGACCAAAGTGAGATTACTGCATTGGCTGGCGCGACGATTGCACTTGAATTACTTTATGTTTGGACGGCGAATCGCCTCGCTAAATCATAATCTTTTACAGCTAACAGCATAACGCTGCATACTGATTCAAAAGCCCACCAGGTTTAACTTGGTGGGCTTTTTTGTTTATCACTTCCAGAAAAGAACCTGTGACCAAATTGAAGTGGGTAGCAGTTATTTATCAATTGGTTAAAATTCCGACAGATACGCTTTATGCAACTTATTTGATTGTTTTTGATTCGAATTTCATCACCTTTCCTCTGATTAGTGTCTCATAAATGGGAATTACTTCTGCTTTGCTATAAACGCATAGTTAGCCTCAATTAATGCCCCCTATTTGCTAATGATTTATCAACTTTATTGCTGTATATATTTATAAATAATGAGGCGCAATCAAAGTGTGAGTTTATTTGCATATAAATCAGCGCCCTACTAACTTTTAACTAGTGTTCAGGAAACCCTAAGAAAATAGACTTATTTGTAAGAAGAGGTCTATTCGCACAGACGTGGCATTTTTTATGGGGGAGGCTAGGCTTAAAGGTAAGTAAACTATAAAAAAACAGGTAAAACTTATACTTTTTTGTATCTCTTCGATGAACCGGTTGAATGTGTTCCGAAGAGCGAGATATAAGTTGTTGAAAACCTGATATTGCTATTACAAATAATGTTCACAACTCTTTAAGAAGCGATTTGTGACATCGGGGGATATATGGATATCGAAGTTTCACGTCAGACTGCAGTTGTTGAAGCTACCAGTGGAGATGTGGTTGTAGTTAAGCCAGACGGCAATGCCAGAAAAGTTTCGGTTGGCGATATCATCCGTGAAAATGAGATCGTGATTACGGCCAACAAGTCAGAGCTTGTATTAGGCGTTCAGAATGATTCGATTCCGGTTGCAGAGAATTGCGTCGGTTGTGTTGATGACAACGCTGCATGGGTAGATGCCCCAATAGCTGGTGAGGTTAATTTTGACTTACAGCAATCAGATGCAGAAACCTTTACTGAAGACGACCTTGCTGCAATTCAAGAAGCCATTTTAGGTGGTGCCGATCCGACCCAAATCTTAGAAGCAACGGCTGCGGGGGGCGGATTAGGTTCTGCAAACGCTGGCTTTGTGACGATTGACTACAACTACACCGAAACTCATCCGTCGACATTTTTTGAGACCGCAGGTCTAGCAGAACAAACGGTTGATGAAGACCGAGAAGAGTTCAGAACAATAACCCGTTCATCGGGCGGTCAATCAATCAGTGAAGTGCTCACCGAAGGCTCAATTTCTGGCAATACCTACCCCCAATCTATTACAACTACCGAAACGATTATTGCTGGTAGTTTAGCGCTCTCCCCTGATTCTTTTGTTCCAGAAGCACTGTCTCTCGCTTCGCTACTCACAGAGCTAAACAGTGATATTACTTCAAGTGGTCAACCCGTTACGTTTATTTATGATGCGGCGACGAACTCTATCATTGGTGTTCAAGGCACCGATGAAGTATTACGCATCGACATCGATGTTGTTAGTGTTGGAAACAACGCTGAGCTTTCATTGACCACAACGATTTCTCAACCAATTGATCACGTAACGTCTGTTGGTGGCGGTCAGGTTTCCTATACAGGCGATCAAATTAACATCACTTTTGATATTCAAGGTGAAGACACCGCTGGGAACCCGCTAGCAACACCCGTTAACGCACAAGTTTCAGTGTTTGACGGGATAGATCCGTCTGTTGAAAGTGTCAATATCACTAACGTTGAAACTAGCAGCGCGGCAATCGAAGGGACGTTCTCAAATATTGGTAGTGATAACCTTCAATCAGCCGTATTTGATGCAAGTGCACTGGACCAGTTTGATGGGTTGCTCAGTGATAATCAAAACACGCTTGCGAGACTTTCTGATGATGGAACAACGATTACTCTGTCCATCCAAGGTCGAGGTGAGGTTGTTCTCTCTATCTCCCTTGATACCGACGGCACCTATAAATTCGAGCAGCCTAATCCGATAGAACAAGTGGGCACCGATTCACTGACGTTTGCTTTGCCGATCACGATTACCGATTTTGACCAAGATGTTGTAACCAATACGATCAACATTGCCATTACTGATGGCGATAGCCCGGTTATCATTAATGTTGACAGTATTGACGTTGATGAAGCGGGTATTGTTGGCGGCTCACAAGAGGGAACCGCGCCTGTAGCGGGGAGCGGAAGTATCACTGCCGATATTTTCGAAAGCGACATCATCGACCATTATGAACTGGAGCCGACGGAATTTAATACGGGTGGCACCTTGGTTTCAAATGGTGAGGCTGTGCTACTTGAGCTGATTGGTGAGATCGGTGGTGTAAGAACTTATGAAGGTTACGTTGAGGTCAATGGAACGAGAATTACGGTCTTTGATGTTAAAATTGATAGCCCTTCATTGGGCAACTATGAGTTTAATCTTTATGAAGAACTTTCTCATCAAGGCGCTGAAGATGCGCTGCTAACTTTTGCATTGCCAATTTATGCTGTTGATGCAGATGGCGACCGTTCTGCACTATCTGGCGGTTCGAGTACACCAGAAGCCGCAGAGATTCTCGTTAATGTCACAGATGATGTTGTTGAGCTAGTTGATAAAGTTGAGTCAGTCACGGAACCAACTTTAGCCGGCGATACCGTTGTTTCGTATAACCTATTCAACTTCGAAGGCGCAGATGGTTCTACAATTCAATCGTTTAACTACGACGGTGTTGATTACTCACTCGATCAAAGCCTGCTCCCCGATGCTACCCAGATTTTCAGTTTTACTGAAGGTGTCGTCACTATCTCATTAAACGGTGACTTCAGTTTTGAAGTCGCTCGTGATATCGACCACTCAAGCAGTGAAACTATCGTCAAACAGTTCTCATTTTTAGCCGAAGATGGTGATGGGGATACTGATAGTTCGACGCTTGAGTTAAGTATTACCGATGGCCAAGATCCGATCATTGATTTGATCCCGCCTGTGACTCTCTCTGAAACCAACCTTAATGACGGCTCTGCTCCCAGCGGAAGTACAGTTAGCGCAACCGAGACGATTACCTTTACTGCTGGTAGTGATGATGTAGCTAAATTTCGTATTGAACCAACTGAATTCAATGTCGATGGGACACTGAAATCGAATGGGTTTGCGGTTGAGATAAAAGAAGACTCTGCTATTCAGGGCACTTACATCGGTTTTATTACCAACGCTTCTGGCTCTGAAATCCCAGTATTCACCATTAGTTTCTCTGCTACTACGTTAGGTGAATACACCTTTACCTTACTTGAAGCGCTAGACCATGTGGATGGCCTAGATAAAAACGATTTAAGCTTTGAGCTTCCTGTTTATGCGGTAGACAGCGATGGCGATGACTCATTGGTGTCTCAGCTTAATGTAACTATTGGTGATGACGTTCAAATCATGCAAGACGGTACGTTAGATATCATCGAGCCAAATCTTGCTGACGGCACTGTAACAACCAACACCATTGACGTGATGCCCGATCAAAGTGCAGATGGCGCGACCATCACTCAGTTCAATTATGACGGTGTCGTAAATACACTGGATCAAAGTATTTCAGGCGAGCAGCAGTTTAACTTCGCAGAAGGTCGCTTGTTCATCACCCTTGAAGGTGAAATGCGTTTCGAGCCAAACCGTAACCTAGACCACTCTGCGAGTGAAGACATTGTTAAGTCGATAGTCGTGACGTCGAATGACTTTGATAACGACCCGGTGACATCAACCGTTACTTTGACCATTACTGATGGTGATAACCCTACTATCGATGCTGTTCCGAGTGTTGCTCTTGAAGAATCGGATCTCGCTGATGGCTCATCACCAAGCGGCAGTGCGGTTAGCCAAACAGAAACCATCACTTTCACCAACCAAAGTGATGATGTTGAGAAATTCCGTTTAGAGCCTAGTGAATTTAACGTTGGCGATTCTCTCACGTCCGATGGTCTGGTGATCGAGATTAGAGAAGAACCTGCAGGTTCGGGTAATTATATCGGTTTCACGACTGATATTTCGAATACTGAAACTACCGTTTTCACTCTTGATTTCAGCAGTACTAATTTGGGTGAATACACCTTTACGCTTATCGAAGCGATTGACCACACGCCGATTCAAGGCAATAACGACCTCACATTCAACTTGCCTGTTTACGCCGTCGATAGCGACGGTGACGACTCTCTGATGTCTCCGTTGGCGGTGACGATCACCGATGACGTTCAAGTGATGGTCAATAGCTCACTCGATATTGAAGAGCCAACGGTCTCGGATTTAGCGGCAGGTACGCCGACCACGACAACGGTTAATGTTCTTGATGAAGAAGGCGCTGATGGAACGACCATTACTCAGTTGACCTACGATGGTGGAGCGGTACTAACACTTGACCAAAGCGATACGGGTGAACAGAAATTTGATGTTCCTGAGGGTTCGCTGTATATCACCCTACAGGGCGACGTGCGTTTCGAGCCTAATCGCAATCTCGACCACACAGGTGGAGACATTGTTAAATCGATAGTGGTGACCTCAAGTGATTCTGATAACGATCTTGTTTCCTCAACGGTTACGCTGACCATTACCGATGGCGATATTCCAACGATTGATAATGTACCAAGTGTTACGCTATCTGAATCCAACCTGAGTGATGGCTCTACTCCAAGCGGCAGTGCGGTCAGTCAAACTGAGACGATTACCTTCACCAACCAAAGTGATGATGTGACGAGTTTCCGTATTGAACCTACTGAGTTCAATATTGGCGGCCTTCTAAAATCGAATGGACTGACGGTTGAGTTGAAAGTCGACCCAAGTACGCCGGGTGGCTACATCGGCTTTGTGACGACGGCGCCTAATGTTGAAACGAACGTGTTCACGATTAGTTTTTCGGATACCAATATCGGTCAATACACCTTCACACTGTTGGAAGCGTTAGATCACGTTGATGGGCTAGGAAATAACAACCTAAGCTTTGACCTGCCGGTTTACGCTGTTGATAAAGATGGTGATGATTCACTGGTGTCTCAACTCAATGTGACTATCGGTGATGATGTCCAAATCATGCAAAACGGCACATTAGATATCGTTGAACCGAATGTTGCTGATTTGGCTGGTGGTACTGTAACGACCAATACCATCGATGTGATGCCAACGCAAAGTGCTGACGGCGCGACAATCATTCAGTTCACCTACGATGGTCAACTTCGAACACTTGATCAAACTGACAATGGCGAGCAAAAGTTCAGCTTCACGGAAGGAGAGTTATTCATTACTCTTCAAGGTGAAGTGCGTTTTGAGCCAAATCGTAATTTAGACCACACAACGAGCGAAGACATCGTGAAGTCGATTGTGGTGACTTCAAGTGACTTCGATAACGATCCCGTGACAGCAACGGTTACGCTGACGATTACCGATGGTGATATCCCAACCATCGATGCCGTGTCAAGCGTTACTCTATCTGAAACTAACCTTAGCGATGGCTCTAGCCCGAGCGGTAGCGCAGTAAGTCAAACCGAGACGATTACTTTCACTAACCAAAGTGATGATGTGACGAGTTTCCGCATTGAACCAACTGAGTTTAATGTCGGTGGTGTACTGAAATCGAATGGGTTTGCGGTCGAGATAAAAGAAGATTCTGCTAATCCGGGCACTTACATAGGCTTTATTACCAACGGTTCGAGCGCTGAAGTCCCCGTGTTTACCATTAGCTTCTCTTCAGCCACGTTAGGTGAATACACTTTCACTCTACTTGAAGCGCTAGACCATGTTGCTGGCCTAGCGAACAATGATCTGAGCTTTGATCTGCCTGTTTATGCGGTAGACAGTGATGGTGATGATTCACTGGTATCGCAGCTTAATGTAACGATTGATGATGATGTTCAAATCATGCAAGGTGGTGCGCTCAATATTACCGAGCCGACCGTCGCTGATTTAGCGGCTGGTACACCGACCACGGCTACTTTTGATGTCATGCCAAACCAAAGTGCTGACGGCGCGACCATCACTCAGTTCACTTATGATGGCGTCGTAAACACCCTCGATCAAAATATTGCAGGCGAACAGCAGTTTATCTTCGCAGAAGGCAAACTGTACATTACCCTCGAAGGTGAAGTTCGCTTTGAGCCTAATCGAGATCTTGACCATACGGCCGGCGATATTGTTAAGTCGATAGTGGTGACCTCAAGCGATTTCGACAAAGACTCAGTCGCGTCAACCGTTACGTTAACGATCACCGATGGTGATATTCCAACCATTGATGTTATTCCAACGGTTAGCTTATCTGAAACGAACCTGACGGATGGTTCAGCCCCAAGTGGCAGTGCGGTAAGTCAAACCGAAACCATCACCTTCACTAATCAAAGTGATGATGTGGTCCGCTTCCGCCTTGAACCAACAGAGTTCAATACCAATGATGCACTCACATCGAATGGTTTAGCTGTTGAATTACGTGAAGATCCGCAAGGGTCGGGCAACTACATCGGATTTACAACCAGCTCGTCGAATGCGGTAACCACAGTATTTACGTTGAGTTTTTCTGGGACAACCTTAGGTGAATACACCTTTACCTTAATCGAAGCCTTGGATCATCAAGATGCACGTGGCAACAACGACCTGAGTTTTGATCTGCCTGTGTATGCGGTGGATAGTGACGGCGACGATTCGTTAGTCTCTCAGCTTGGCGTGACTATTGGTGATGATGTGCAGTTGATGCAAGGCGGCACAATAACCAGTCGTGAGCCTGCTGGAGTCGTCGAAACATCGAATACTCTGGACGTGATGCCAAATCAGAGCGCAGATGGAGCAAAAATCACTTCATTTGTGTTTGATGGAAACAGTGCAGAAAGCCTTGATCTCAATGTGAATGGCGAGCAAGAGTTTGTGTTCACTGAAGGTTCTGTATTTATTACCACAGAAGGTGAGATACGATTCGAGCCTGTGCGAAATCAAGATCACACGAGTGGTGATATTACTAAGACGATTGTTGTTACATCTACTGACCTTGATGGTGATATCGTCTCATCTACCGTGACATTGAAGATTACCGATGGTGATCTTCCAACGATCGATTTGGTCCCTGGAATTACGCTCTCAGAAGTGGATCTCGCTGATGGTTCTTCGCCAACCGGCAATCCAGTGGCGATGACTCAAGTTATTACCTACTCAGAGGGTAGTGACGATGTTAGTTATTTCAGAATTGACCCTGCTCAGTTCAATACTTCGGGGGCTTTGAAGTCGAATGGATTAGAGGTTGAGATTAAAGAGCAGCCAGCGAATTCTGGTAATTACATTGGCTTCGTCAAGGACGGTTCTAACGTCGAAACCAACGTCTTCACGATCAGTTTCTCGACAACCAATCTAGGGCAATATACGTTCACACTGCTTGAAGCGTTAGACCATACAGATGGATTACAAAACAATACTCTAAGTTTCGATGTCCCTGTTTTAGCGGTTGATACCGATGGTGATGATTCTGCAATGTCGCCAATGACCGTGGTGATCACCGATGATGTACAAGGCGTTCAAGATGGGGCGTTAAGTATCACTGAGCCTTCACTTGCTGATATAGCAGCAGGTACGCCAACCACGCCAACAATCGACGTTATGCCGACACAGAGTGCTGATGGCGCGAAAGTGACTCAGTTTATCTACGATGGTGGCACGGCTGTTACGTTAGACCCAACTGTGTCTACAGAACAAGTTTTTACCGTAACCGATGGCTTACTGTACATCACGATTGAAGGTGAGGTGCGCTTTGAACCAAGTAGAAATCTAGACCATTCATCTGGCGATATCGTGAGAACGATAGTCGTGACGACCAGTGATTTTGATAACGATACCGATACCGCGGATGTCACGTTGACGATCAAAGACGGAATTGATCCGGTTATCGATGTAGTGCCAGATATTAACCTATCGGAAGTTGGTCTTGCTGATGGCTCTATGCCGAGTGGTTCAGCGGTTAGCTCGACACAAACGATCACTTATACCGTGGGTAGTGATGATTTAAGCCACTTTAGAATTGCAACCAACGAGTTCAATCCTGGCGACCTACTCAAATCAAATGGTCTTGTTGTTCAGTTAAAAGAAGATCCTGCTTCACCTGGCGACTACATCGGGTTTACTGATGACGGGGCCGGTAACGTAACTAATGTATTCACCATTGATTTTGATAGCGTTAATAAAGGGCAGTTCACCTTCACTTTGATTGAGGCGTTAGATCACCTTGATGGTGATCTTAATAACAGCCTCAACTTCAACCTGCCTGTTTACGCCGTTGATACCGATGGTGATGATTCGGTTAAACGCGATGTCATGGTAACGATACAAGATGACATTCAACAGATGCAAGATGGCACGTTAAGCATCACAGAGCCAAATACTGGCACACCAACCACTGCTACTGTTGATGTAATGCCTACACCAAGTGCTGATGGGGCGACCATTACTCAGTTTACTTTTGGTGGCGCTTCAGCGATCACCTTGGATCAAACTAACAATGGCGAGCAAGAGTTTACCTTCACTGAAGGCTCATTGTTTGTCACGCTAAGCGGTGATGTAAGGTTCGAACCAAACCGAAATCTAGATCATTCTGCGGGCGACATTGTTAAGTCGATTGTGTTTACGTCTTCTGACTTTGATAAAGATACCTTTTCATCAACAGTCACGCTTACGATTGTTGATGGCGATGGACCAACAATCAACGTTGTGCCAAGTGTCAGCTTGTCGGAAAGCTTACTTGCGGATGGTTCGACACCTAGCGGAACGCCTGTCAGTGTGACTCAGACTATCACCTCGCTAGCGAGCAGTGATGACATTGGAAAAATAGTCGTTGAAGCTGGGCTGTTCAATACCAACGGCGTGTTGAAGTCTGATGGCCTTGAATTGAGTTTACGTGAGGAGCCTGCGGGTTCTGGCGACTACATTGCGTTTACGACGGATGGTTCGGGTGGTGAGAAAATCATATTCACCCTAGATTTTGATGATACTAATCCTAGCCAGTATACCTTTACGCTGCTTGAGCGTTTGGATCACGTTGATGGCTTAGGAAGCAACGATCTGAGTTTTGATCTTTCTGTTTACGCGCAAGACACCGATGGCGATATTTCAGCGTCTAAACCGCTTTCAGTAACCATCACCGATGATGTCCAGTTAATGAAGTCTGGTGCGCTTAGCATCACTGAACCAAGCACGGGCACACCTACCACAACGACATTTGATGTGATGCCTGCGCAAAGTGCTGATGGCGCCACCATAACCAAATTTACTTATGGTAGTCAGCCTGAAGAGTCTCTGGTGCGAACCAACACTGGTGAGCAAGAGTTTGTATTTACGGAAGGTTCGTTGTTTATCACGCTTGAAGGTGATGTGCGCTTTGAGCCTAATCGAAACCTGAATCATTCTGGTGGTGATATCGTTAAGACGATTACCGTGACATCAGAAGATAAAGACGGTGATATTGTTACTTCGACCGTGACATTGACGATTTCAGATGGTGCTCCACCGGTAATTGATACTGTACCAACGGTTGCATTGGAAGAAGCGAATCTCGTGGATGGTTCATCTCCGAGCTTACCTGTGAGCCAAACTGAAACCATTGCTTTCACAGCGGGAAGTGATGATGTGAGCTATTTCCGTATTGATACCACTCAGTTCAACACGTCTGGTGATTTGAAATCGGATGGCCTAGTGGTTCAGCTTAAAGAAGATCCAGCCAACAGCGGAACCTATATTGGTTTCGTTGAGAGTGGGGGTGTTCAAACGGATATCTTTACCATCACTTTTAATAGTGTAGTGCTAGGCGAATACACCTTCACTTTGTTGGAAGAGCTCGATCATCTGCCTGTGCAAGGCAACAACGATCAAGTATTCACTCTGCCAGTGATCGCGGTCGACCAAGACAATACCGACTCTGTGATGAAACCTTTGACCGTTACTATCACCGATGATGTGCCTGTCATTACCGATACGACAGCGACCAGCACATTTGTGGTTGATGAAGATGATCTCGGCTCTGCGATTTCTCAAGCAACAGGTGCATTTGTTACCACAGAAGGTGCAGACCAAGTAGAGGTTTACGAACTGCGTAATATCTCTGCGCTTGAAGCGACATTGACCTCTGGAACTGAAGCGATTTCTATTACAGAAGTCACAGGTGCCGCCAACACAACGACCTATCAAGGTACGACGACAAGTGGAACTCCTATCTTCACGCTCGCGCTAGCGAATGACGGCTCTTATACGTTTACGTTGCTAGGTCCTCTAAACCATCCAACAAGCCCGAATTCCAATACCTTAACGATTCCATTTGATGTCGTTGCGGTTGATGGTGACGGCGATGATTCTAACCAATATGTATTGCCAATCGAGGTGCTAGACGATGCGCCAGTAATGAGTGCGCCGACGGGTGAAACGGTTGTCGATGAAGACGATCTTACTGGTATTGGTTCCGATCAATCTGAAGACACCATTATTAATGGCCTGTTCACTGTCGATGAAGGCGCGGATGGTGTTGTGAAGTATGAACTGGTTGATGAAGATTTGGTTCTGACTGGCTTAACCTCCAACGGAGAAAGTTTAGAGTGGCTTGCTGTTTCACAAAGCGGCACAACATTTACTTACGTTGCTCAAACTGCAACGAGTAATGAAGCTGTGTTTGAGATTATTTTCGATACCTCGGATAACAGCTATCAGTTTGAATTGTTTAAACCACTTAAGCACCCTGATGGCGCGAATGAAAACGCAATTGACCTTAACTTTTCTGTTGTTGCAGAAGATTTTGATCAAGACCAATCAAACGCGATCGATTTGAAAATCACGGTGACTGATGATGTTCCATTGGTGACAACTCAATCGATCACACGAATTGAAGGCCAGGGCTATGGTAATTCCAAAGTTGACATGTTTGCTAATGCGACGGATGTCGGCGCGGATGGCGCGGTACTGAGTCGAATTGAGGGCATTACCAGTAATGGTGCAGATATTGTTTTCCGTACAGGAAACAGCGGGCCGTACAGCAGCAGTTTCGATTTAAATAGCGGTAGTCAACAAGTACGAGTGTACGAACAAACCGACGATGGTAGTGGTGGCGTGGACACCCGTGAGCTAGGGCGTTTGCGTATCAACTCAAATGGCGAGGTTGAATTTAGAGCTAACGGCTATCTCGATCATGACGGCCTAGACACCATCGATTTTTCGATTAATGTGATTGCGACGGATGGCGATTTAGATACCTCTGAAACACCGTTAGATATAACGATTACTGATAGGGACTCTACAAGAATCGCTCTGAAAGTGACGACCTTCGAGGATGCGGGTAGAGACTCAACCATACCTTATGCAACAGGCGATGAGCCGGCTCTTGAGAATATTCAAGATAACCAAAATGGTTTGCCTAATGCGCCAGCTCAAGTTGCGCTGCAAGTTAGTCTGTATGACCAAGATAACGCTGAATCTATTGGCCAGTTGACGATTAAAAGCCCGAACGGAGGTGATAGTCATCAAGGTACTTTTTATTACTTTGATGGTGCTGACTACATTGAATTAGTGCCTGAGTCAAATGGGAGCATTATATTTGGTCCTCCTCAACTCGAACAAAGCTTTGCTCCAAATCCGAATGAGCCAAGACAAACTATTGCGACGATAGACAACTTGTTCTTTGTTCCGGACCAACACGCTAGTTCGGATGAAACTGGTGGGCGCGTTCGTTATGAGCTAGAAATTGAGAAAAATGGCAATACGGATCACACCGTTAACTCAAACTTCAGAATCGAGATTGAAGCGGTAGCGGATATTGCAACGTGGGATGACGCCAACAGTACTTATCAGTATCAAGTGAATGAAGATGAAGACAATGTTACGTTGCAGCTGAATGCTGAATCGCAAGATAACAGCAATACTGAGACGATTACCTATGAACTTGAAGCGATTCAGGGTGATGGGAAGTTTGAGTTACTTGATCAAAATGGCAATGTGTTAACGCCTGTTAATGGTGTTTATATCATCGCATCTGCTGATATTAATAGCACAGTCGTTAACCCAATCGACAACTTCTCTGGACAAATTGAGTTCAAAGCGACGGCAATTACGGAAGAGACGCTTAACCCATACGATGATTCAGCGAACGGCGGGTTAGACAAAACGACCGCTCGCTCTGTTGAGCAAAACATTATCATTGATGTGACTGCCGATGCGGACCCTGGGTCGTTCAGTGTTAACCGGATTCGTATTAACGAAGACAATATTGATGACCCAGACTACCTAGGTCCTCTGGACAACAAAGATGCCTTCACGCTAGACGAAGTCATCACAATGAATGGCTCAGTGGACACTGATGGTTCAGAAGAGCTATTTGTTCGTATCAGTAATATTACCGAAGGGGCGGTGCTTTATTTCCTTGGAACTACGACCCCAGTTCCTACAATCACTATTAACGGTATTGATTATCAGGAAGTGGCGTATTCCGATCTCGCCAACGTAGAGATTGTTCCGACTAAACACAGCAATGTCGATTTTACTTTTGATGTAACCGGTGTGGTTAAAGACACTGCGAACCTCTCTACTGGTGCACAAGTTGATGAAGAAATCCTAGGAACTAAAACGGTTAACGTTGAGGTTAAAGGGGTTGCAGATATTCCTTATGGCGGTACAAACGGTACGGCTTGGACAGCAATCACCGATGGCACAACACCTGGTGTTCAAACCACGATCCAAGAGAGCCAGAATGGAGACAGCTACGCCGAGCTTGATTTCACCGTGTTGTCTGGAGAGAGAAGACCTGATCCTGCAGCAGTAGATCAAACCCCATTACCTGACGATGGTTCAGAATCCATAACCGTTATCCTCTCGGGTATTCCTGATGGCGTTATTCTGGAAGACGGTGACGGTACCATTATTGACCTTAACTTTGTCGGTTACGAAACCGGTCCGGGTGGTAGCCCCGATCTTTCTAAACCTATCTACGAAGCGAACATCACTGACGCAGGTAAAACCTCAGGAATCCGCATCAGACCTGTCGATTCTTCAACAGAGAACATTCACATTCAGGGTAAAGTGATCGTGACTGAGAATGACGGTCATACGCTTACGTTTGACCAAGAAGTGCGAGTGTTAGTCGAACCTAGAATCGATACCTCAGCGACGTACAGCACAGTCACTAATGGCGATGAAGATACGGCGATCAGTATTGATTGGCACCCAGAGGGTACTGATTATATTGATGATGATGAGCATTTCACTTCTATTGTGATCAGTGCCATTCCGACAGATGTTGAAAGTGTTGTGGTTAATGGCGATGTAACTTGGGTTTACGATGCTTCAGCAGGCACTTTAACCATTACGCCGAAGAGTGGACAGACGGCAGAAGAGTTTACTCAAATTGCACTGAACAATAATTTTATTCAGATCACACCTGAACAAGACTCGAGCACCGACTTTACGCTTAATACGGTTGTCATGATCGAAGAGCGAGATCATGAGTATGTTGATGCGACTGATCCTGGTCAGGGCATCGCTACCGCGACAATCACGGGCTCGATTGATGTTATCGTACGTCCAGTCGTTGAGCCGAAAGACGCTAGCAACAAGCTTATCGTCGATGATGTGCTGGGTACTGGAGCACTAGCAACCGTAGTTGCTGATGCAAACACTGGCGTGCTTAAGTTCACAACCAACAGCGATAATACATCGGTTACGGATGAGTTCGTCATTCGATATCAAGAAACAGATGCTTCGTCCGCTATCGAAGAAGTTGACCAGTTAGTTATTGAATTAACAAACGTGGACGGTTCGGAGCTATCAGATGCTGTACTCAATCAACTGCTCGTTATTGGCGCTGCTTATGAAGGCAATGGGCGCTGGGTTGTAACGAATGAAGACATATTTAGCATCAGTGCATCGAACGGCCTTGTTCTTCCTTCAGGAAACAGCGGGGCAGGAGGGTTCAATGACATCAAGATGGATATCTTTAGCACGGTAATAGACCGAGGTGATGGTGCTGAGGTTGAGTCATCTACGGCCGCTCGTAGGGACGGAGAAGTCACTCTGTCATTCCCTCAAGTGGTGGCTGGGAGTACTAAGGTTGCAGCCGATATTGATATAACACCAGACAGTGTTGTTGATGCGATTGAGGACACCCAGTTAGATCTAGGTACGGCATTGAATGGTTTAATTACTTTCTCGGGCGAAGATGACTCAACTGATCAAGTGACCATCATTATTGATGACAGTGTGACCATTAATCCAGGAGCGGTGAACGAAGTCACCTTCCCAATTAGTTTATCGGGAAGCAGCGACCTAGACTTTGTTAATGGCAAATATGTATTCCAGACTACCGTCGATCAAGGGGTCTCGACCGACCTCTCTGGACTACTGCTTAACTTACCAGCCGACTACTCCGGCGACTTTAGGTTGCCGTTGACGATAGTAACTAAAGACGTATTGTCGGGGGATGAGAAAACTCTAGTGACAGAAGTAGTCATTAAAGTTGCTCCTGATGTTGAAGGTAACCCAGATATTGACGTTACTGTCGTTGGTTCGCTTGACGATTCGTTTAACCTTGTCGATACCGACGGTCAAGCAGGGCAAGATCCAGTCGGCTACGAAGATACCTATATCCAACTTGATTTCAGCTCGACCATTGATGACCAAGTAAGCGGAGTTGAAGGTGGTGACGAAAAATTCACCTCTATCACACTGACGTTAAATGACACGAGTGTTGGGGCTTTCTATACCAGCGCAGGGGTATCGCTTGGCACATCGGTGACCTTTAATGAAGCTGAGATTAATGCAGGCGCGTTGGATAATGTACTATTCCGACCGGCGTTAAATTACCCAACAGATAATGACGTAAATCAGGTGCAAGTGAATGTCAGCGGGACGATTACCGATACTGCTACATACAATGATGCAGCTTCGCCAACTGGCAGCGCGACTGATACCGATACTTTCTCAACCAATGTCAGTTTTGAAGTCGTTCCTGTGGTGGATGACGTGTCTGTCACTGGCCCGGGTAGCGATCCTGATGTTATCGAGATTACGGGTACTGAGGACCAGCTGATTTCTTTGTCGGGCACAGGGCCTGTATCGATTGCACTGACTGACCTTGATGGCTCAGAACAGTTTGTGTCGATTAAGTTTACAGATGTACCTGATGGCTTCCAGATGCGTGCAGATGCTGGTTCGGCATACACGGTGAAGAATAATGGTGGTGGTGAGTGGAGTGTTCAACTACCTCAAGCATCAGGGTTATCGTTCGACTTGAGTGAGATTTCGATTTTACCGCCTAAGGACTTCAGTGGTACGGCTGAATTTGGTGTTGCCGTATTTACTCAAGAATCTTTGTTGGGTGTGCCTACTGCAGCATCAAATCTGCCAAGCTTTAAGCTGCATGTGGTACCTGTGGGTGATGATGTTGATACTAATCCAACAGATTCTGTGACAGGTAACGAAGGTCAAAACATTGATATCGAAATCAATGCGACAATTTTGGATAAAGAGCTATCTGCAACGGGCAGCGGCACTTATACCGAGAATGCGCCAGAGACACTTCGAGTCGAAGTTGCTGGTGTGCCTCAAGATGCCTCTATCTACTACCCAGACGGCACGACCTTGGCTAGTTACGATCCAGTTACGAAGATCTGGACACTGGATGTTGCTGCGCAGTCACTTGATAAGATCGTATTCAATTCTGGTGAACACAACAGTGATGCAGGTAATGTGTTAGGCATCAATGGCCCGCTGCAGATTACCGTTCGCTCTGTTGATACTGACGCTGATAACACCGAATATTTGGGTACACCAACCAGTTTCGATGTTGATTTAGTGGTTGATCCGATCAACGACCAGCCGACGTTTGTGAATGTCACCAACATTGAAACGCAAGAAGACTCAAGTGGTGTGGCGATTGACAACTTTAGTATCTACGATGTAGACGCAAGTTTTGATAATCCGGATGCACCATATACGCTGACGTTGGAAATTGACCAATTATTGCCGGGAGCACAAGGTGTATTTGAGTTTACAAGTTCTCCTGATGTGACGTTTGTATTGCAACCTGGTGGCTCATTGGTGATTACCGGTAAAGAAGCCGACATCAATACCGCATTGACCAATGGAGCAGTGACGTTCAAACCCGATCCAGACCAGAATTACCTCAACCAGAGTGGTTTAGTCACGATCAATGCAACGCTCGATGATGGTGGTAATAACGGCTTGATTGACGCGGGTGATCCGAATACGGCTCAAACTAATCAAACTACGTTCACCATTAAGGTGACGGAAGTGAACGATGCGCCTGTCGCGACAGATGTTGATTTAGGTTCGATTGCCGAGGAAGGCCAGCTTGTTATTGTTGAAGGGGATTTAATTGCAGCAAGCTCTGACCCAGAAAACCACAACTTAACAGTAACTGGTGTAACTCTGACTCAGGGACAAGGCCAACTAACCCGCTTTGAAAATGCAGGTGGCGCCGATGACGCGGCGATTACCGGACCATTCTGGCTATTTGTAGCGGACAACGACTTTAACGGTGACGTTAAATTCAATTACTCAATTACTGATGACGGTACAACTAATGGCGCGGATGACTTCCTAACCGACAGTGCTGAAATTAGTCTTGAAGTAACGGAAGTGAATGACGCTCCTGTAGCAACGGACATCGACTTAGGCAACATCCTTGAAGAAGGTCAGTTGATCATCAAAGAGGGCGATTTAATTGCTGCGACGAGCGATCCGGAAAACGACACGATTACCGTGACTAATCTGGCGCTCGATGAAGGCCAAGGTCAACTACAACGCTTCGAGAACGTAGGTGGTGCTGATGATGCTACGATCACTGGCCCATACTGGGTATTTACGGCAGCTGATGAATACAACGGCAACGTTAAGTTTACCTATACCGTAGAGGATGATGGTACAACCAACGGCGCTAATGACTTCCTAACGGATACAGCGGAGATCACCGCGATTGTCGATGGAGTGAACGATACACCGGTCGTTAATGGTGACAGTGTCACTACGGTTATTGACGAGGATGCTGGTCAACTGTTGAGTGGTATCAATTTCAGTGACCCTGATTATGTAGATACATTTTCTGATGATCTGATGACCGTCACGCTGACGGTGGATTACGGTACATTGAATGTATCACTTCCAGCAGTGACGACGGTTGTTGTTAACGGCAACAACACGGGTTCAGTCATCTTAGTGGGGACATTGAGTGACCTGAATGCGTTGATTGATACGCCAACCAGTCCAAATGGTGTTTTCCTTGATGCGAGCCTGTCTCCAACCAATAGCATTGGATTAGAAGTTGTTGCCAAAGACAGCGGCAACCCTTCAGGTATTGCGATAGAGACAGCACCTGTGGTTTACAACATCGCGGTGACGCCAGTGGCGAATGCACCAACCCTGTCTATCGATAGTGCGACTAACTACGTGAGAAACATTACTGCGAGTCAGTCTGTGAGTGCGAGTGGCATTCCTTTAGTTGGGATTATCGCAGCCTTAACGGACATTACAGAAGAGCTAACGCTGCATATCAGTGATGTACCTGCTGGCGCTCAAATCACCAGTGCTGCGGGTTCTGTGACGGATCTTGGCGGTGGTGTTTGGGTAGCAACGGCAGATGCAATTGAAAGCTTGCAAGCGGTTGGGCTTTCTCAAACTCCAGGTAACTACACACTGAAAGTCGAGGCGGTTTCTGAAGAGACTGACAACAACGATACAGCAACCTCTGCATCGATTGACCTTAACTTGAACATTGTGTCTAACGCAGTTGATATTAACTTGGCTTCGGAAACCGATGATGTTCAGTTACTGGCTGGTGCTAATGCGACTGACTTAACGGGTGGTTCAGGGAATGATCGACTTGAAGGTGGCGCAGGTGACGATACGCTTGTTGGCGGTGACGGTAACGACACCCTGATTGGCGGCGGAGGCTCAGACATTCTGACTGGTGGTGATGGTATGGACTCGTTCGTATGGCTTAACATCGAAGATGGTGTTGAAGATACGATTACCGACTTTGATTTGTCGGAAGGGGACAGCATTGACTTGAGAGAAGTGTTGCCGGAGCTTAAAAATACATCTCCAGACATGACCGCGTTGCTACAACAAATAGACGCGAAAGTGGACGGGGATGATATTGAGCTTACGATCAACCCGGATGGCTTAGGTACTACGGAACAGGTGATTGTGGTTGAAGACCTTGCGCCACAGCTAACCTTAAGTAGCACCATGCCTTCGGACATTCTGGATGCATTGGTACAGCAGAATGTGATAACTCACGGTTAAAGCGAACCATTGAACCATAACGAAAGAGGCCAGCATTGCTGGCCTCTTTTTTGTTACGGTATAAATTGAAAAGAGTTACTTAAGGGAGTTGTGGATCAGGAACTCTTCTTCAACACCTTTCAATTTCATCTCATCCATAATGAAGTTCACCGTGTTCAACAAACGTTGTTCACCTTTAGGAATCAGATAGCCGAACTGACTGTTGGTGAATGGAGTTTCGCAGCGTGCCGCTTCAAGACGTTCATCAGTTACTTGATAGAATAGACCTTCAGGCGTTTCTGTTACCATCACATCAACTTTGCCTTCTGCTACTGCTTTCGGTACGTCGAGATTGTTCTCGTAGCGTGTGAAGCTTGCATTCTGCAAGTTCGCGTCGGCAAAGATCTCGTTAGTACCGCCAATGTTCACGCCCACACGAACAGAAGAGAGGTTCACTTTCTCAATGCTGTCGTACTGTTCTGCGGTGCCTTTTGCAACCAAGAAACACTTACCAAAGGTCATGTAGCCTTGAGTTTGTTCCGCGTTTAACTGACGCTGCATTTTACGTGTAATGCCGCCCATGGCGATGTCGTACTTATCGTCGTCTAGATCGGCCAGTAGATCTTTCCATGTGGTACGAACAATCTTCAATTCAACGCCTAATTGTTCCGCGATGTGCTGTGCAACGTCGATATCGTAGCCAGAGTAGCTTTTACCATCGAAGTAAGAGAAAGGCTTGTAGTCACCTGTGGTGCCCACACGCAGAGTACCTGATTTTTGAATGTCTTCTAGCTGGTCAGCGTGTGCGACACCAGAAAGTGCCAGAGCAATGGAAGCAAGTAATAGTGATGTTTTTTTCATTGTAATTGTCTGTTGTGTTTGTGTTGTCATTCAAAGTAACAGAAACAATCAGAGAAAGAGATCAAACCATTGGAAAGGTTGGAAAAGAAGATGAAACGAGGGCAGGAGATAGGTATTTCTATGGTTTGTGAGCATTGATCGAGGTGCGTTTCATATTCCGTTTTGATAAACCGAAGACAAACAAAAAGCCCATGTTATCGAATAACATGGGCTTCATTTTGGTTTAACTTGTTAGCTGCTTATTTAGCTATTTAGCAACTGACTCGTTGTTCATCTTAGCCGGAGCTTTAGATGCGTTAACCAATAGGATACCAACGGTTAGTACCATTGAACCACATAGTAGGAACAACAAGCGTCCTGTTGGTTCGTTTGGAATCAGAGCCATTGCTAGGATACCGAAACCTGCTGTGCTGATAAGCTTACCAAGCATTGAACGCTGTTTAGTATCTAGGTTTTGTTGCTCTTCACCTTCCGCTACAAGCGGCGTGTTCCAGTTAGTGAATAGTTGGTCAACTTCTTTCTCACGCTCTGGCGATAGGCCTTTGTAGAAGCGAGAAGTCATGATGAAGTAACCACCTGTGAACACTACGTGAGCAGCTAAGCTAAGACCTACTTTCAAGTCGCTCCATTCACGGCCTGTAAGCGCTGTTTCTAGACCAAATAGGTTCTCGATGTCTTCTGCTTGCAGAGAGATACCGAAGATGTAAGAAACGAAACCACCAACCACTAGAGTAGACCAACCAGCCCAGTCAGGTGTCTTACGAATCCACATACCTAGTAGGACAGGGATAAGCATTGGGAAGCCAATCAACGCACCTACGTTCATTACGATATCGAACAAGCTTAAGTGACGCAGAGAGTTAATGAATAGACCAATCGCAATGATGAAAATACCCATCATGATAGTCGTTATCTTACTTACAATAACCAGCTCTTTCTGAGTCGCATTTTTACGAAGAATCGGGCTGTAGAAGTTCATTACAAAGATACCAGCGTTACGGTTCAAACCTGAATCCATAGAAGACATCGTTGCAGCGAACATTGCTGACATAAGAAGACCAACCATACCTGCTGGCATTACGTTTTGTACGAATGCTAGGTAAGCAGCATCACCGGCTTTGTCGCCCATTGATGTGTATTGCTCAGCGAACTCAGGCATGAATGCACTAACGTACCAAGGTGGTAGGAACCAAATTAGTGGACCAACAACCATAAGGATACATGCTAGGCCTGCCGCTTTACGTGCGTTTTCACTGTCTTTTGCACATAGGTAACGGTATGCGTTGATGCTGTTGTTCATTACACCGAACTGCTTCACGAAGATGAATACAACCCAAAGGATGAAGATGCTCATGTAGTTTAGGTTGTTACCTAACATGAAGTCGCCGTCGAAGTTAGCAACAATGTTAGTTAAGCCGCCACCGTGGAAGTAAGCTGCTACCGCACAAGTGATTGTCACGGCCATGATTACAAGCATTTGCATGAAGTCAGAAGCAACAACCGCCCAAGAGCCGCCGGTTACTGCCATCAATACTAGAACCATACCCGTTACCACAATGGTAGCTTCCATTGGGATGTTGAATACCGCTGCTACAAAGATAGCTAGACCGTTTAGCCAGATACCTGCAGAGATAAGGCTGTCCGGCATACCTGCCCATGTGAAGAACTGTTCAGACGTTTTACCAAAGCGCTGACGAATAGCTTCGATCGCCGTTACCACACGAAGTTGGCGGAACTTTGGAGCGAAGTACATATAGTTCATGAAGTAGCCAAAAGCATTGGCTAAGAATAGGATTACAATAACGAAACCGTCATTGAATGCGCGTCCTGCGGCACCTGTAAACGTCCATGCTGAAAATTGTGTCATGAAGGCAGTTGCACCAACCATCCACCACAACATTTTGCCGCCCCCTCTGAAGTAATCACTTGTAGAGGTGGTGAACTTACGGAACATCCAACCAATCGCGATTAAAAAGAAGAAGTAGGCGAGAACAACAAAAGTATCAATAGTCATCTTTTCAGCCTTTTAAATATCATAATTAACTGGGCTTAGATTAACGCGTCCCAAGGTTTATTTGTACTACAATATGTCTTTAGTATGATCTAGGTCGCATTGATTTTTCGGCCTCTAACACGTGGTTATATAAGTATTTGTTTTAATTGAATTTAAATGTGAGTGTATTTTGTTTGAGATCTAAAATAAATTGAGGGTTAAATGTTTATATGTATTACAATATAAACAAAAGCGCTTACTTTGCCGTATCTATAAGATTTTAATTATAACCGTAACAAATGTGCTACAAATCGATGTGTTGTGCGACGACATTCACGTTAATTTGGAACCCTATACTGAAAATTTTTGTATTGAGATTTCAAGTGTAGCTCATTGTTTTCACTTCGCTATTTTCTGTTTATCTGCGGCCATGAAGCCTTTCTATGCTATTTATTCATCATAGAGGTGCGTATTTGGAATTTTTGTCACTGAGTGGGCGTTAAACTCGATGACGGGACACATTTTGCGGCGCACTTTGTCTATTGTGGCCATCAGTGCATGCGATGAGAGATGTTTGACGACGTATCGAAAAGGAACATTGCTGGATAAAGGGCTGGATAAAGGGCTGGGTAAAAGGGGGTAGATAGGCAGTAGGGACACCAGTAACGCTTCGTTAGATGCATACTGACGTAGATTGAAAGCCTTACATTACTCGTTCTTGCCCGTCTTAGTCGTGGAGCTGTACGAGGCCATAGGGAGAAAGGCGATAGGGTGTGGGGGAAACACAACGTTGATTTAGCGTGTTTACGGTTAGTCAGCGCAATAAACGCCAGATAACAAAAAGCCCCACCGAGGTGAGGCTTCATCACTCAATCTAAAATAGATTAAGCGTTAACGTGATCAACTGCATCACGAACAAGCTTGCCTAGTTCGTCCCACTTACCTTCGTCGATAAGGTTAGTTGGAACCATCCAAGTACCGCCACACGCAAGTACAGAAGGGATCGATAGGTATTCATCAACATTCTTCAAGCTTACGCCACCAGTAGGCATAAATTTAACAGGGTAAACCGCTGTTAGTGCTTTAAGCATACCAGTACCGCCAGAAGGTTCAGCAGGGAAGAACTTCAACGTGCGAAGGCCCATTTCCATTGCTTGTTCAACTAGGCTTGGGTTGTTAACACCCGGTACGATTGCAACGCCTTTATCGATACAGTATTGAACAGTGCGCGGGTTGAAACCTGGGCTTACGATGAAATCAACGCCAGCTTCGATAGATGCGTCAACTTGCTCGTTAGTCAGTACAGTACCTGAACCAATTAGCATGTCTGGGAATTCTTTACGCATGATGCGAATCGCTTCGATTGCACATTCTGTACGTAGCGTGATTTCTGCACATGGCATGCCGTTTTCAACAAGTGCTTTACCTAGAGGGATAGCGTCTTCAGCACGGTTGATAGCGATTACAGGAATTACTTTTAGGTTTGCTAGTTGTTCATTTAATGTAGTCATGAATTCTTTCTCACGTTAAATGTGGGCTTGCTTTCAACTAAGCAAACCCTTGATTAATAGTTAAAGTGCGTAATTATAGAGACAGATCAGGCGTCGCTTCTAGAGGAATGATAGCACCTGGATGCTGAATCACAGTCCCTGCCACAATATGACCTGCCAACGCTGCATCACGTGCATTGCCACCGCTTAAGCGCTTAGCTAGGAAGCCCGCGCTGAACGAGTCGCCAGCCGCTGTAGTATCAACAATGTTGTCTACTGGGTTTGGAGCAACGTACTGAGCGCTTTGGCTTTCAACTACTAAGCAGTCTTTAGCACCACGTTTAATGATGATCTCTTTCACACCAGATTCAGACGTACGTGCAATACACTGTTCAATGCTTTCGTCGCCGTACAACTCTTGCTCGTCATCGAACGTCAGTAGAGCCGTGTCAGTGTACTTAAGCATCTTCAAGTACCAAGAAATCGCTTCTTGTTGACTTTCCCAAAGTTTTGGACGGAAGTTATTGTCGAAGAATACTTGGCCGCCTTGCGCTTTAAATTTGTCTAAGAAGTTGAATAGCTGCGTGCGTCCATTCTCTGTCAAGATAGCAAGCGTAATACCACTTAGGTAAACCGCATCAAAAGAGAATAACTTATCAAGTAGAGCAGGCGTGTCTTCCTGGTCAAACATGAACTTTGCTGCAGCATCATTACGCCAGTAGTGGAAACTGCGTTCACCAGTTTCATCGGTCTCGATGTAGTAAAGCCCTGGTTGTTTGTGATCAAGCTGAGCAATTAAGCTAGTGTCGATACCTTCCGCTTGCCACTTTTCTAACATGTCGGTACTGAATGGGTCAGTGCCTAGCGCTGTTACGTAGCTCGTGTTGATATCTTGCTCTTTTGTTAAGCGAGACAAGTAAAGTGCAGTATTTAGTGTATCGCCACCGAAACTTTGCTTAAGCCCGTCTTGTTTCTTTTGTAGCTCAACCATGCACTCGCCAATGACCGCGATGTTTAATGATTTCATATGCTTACCTTAGCAACTGAGGTTGCGCTGTTTATTATTTTAGGAAATCTTCACGCGCAGGGTTGAAGATATCAAGAAGGATGCTGTCTTGCTCTAGTGCAACTGCACCGTGCATCATGTGTTTACGAGCGAAGTAAGCATCGCCTTCTTTAAGGACTTTCTTTTCGCCTTCAATCTCAGCTTCGAAGCTACCACGAACTACGTAACCGATTTGGTCATGGATTTCGTGAGTATGAGGGTGGCCAATCGCGCCCTTATCAAAACATAGGTGTACTGCCATTAGATCGTCAGTGTAAGCAACGATTTTACGCTTAATGCCGCCACCAAGTTCTTCCCATGGGTTTTCATCTAGGATAAAGAAAGAGTTCATTGTGTATCTCCTAATCTGTTTAAATCTTTTAAGTGTTACTTAACTTCCATCCATCATAAGGGAATGAGCCTAATTGTAATACAATATATCTAAATTTGTGTGATATTGATCAAGCGATACTTTATATAGCGTAAATAAATCAACAACTTAATAAATGGCTAATATTTACCATTAGCCAGCTACATCAATGACTTATGGCTAATTATGTGACTCTACTCATCATTTAGCGACGAATAGGTATAATTAAAGCTCATATTGTATTACTTTATATGGAGTTTGAAAATTTAATCAAAGTTTAAGCAGATAAACTCTTTATTGAGGGTGACAAAGAATATGACGACTAAACCAGTATTGTTGACTGAAGCAGAAATCGAGCAGCTTCATCTTGAAGTGGGCCGTTCTAGCTTAATGGGCAAAACCATTGCAGCGAACGCGAAAGATCTAGAAGCATTCATGCGTTTACCTATTGATGTCCCAGGTCATGGTGAAGCTGGGGGTTACGAACATAACCGCCATAAGCAAAATTACACGTACATGAATCTAGCTGGTCGCATGTTCTTGATCACTAAAGAGCAAAAGTACGCTGACTTTGTTACAGAATTACTAGAAGAGTACGCAGATAAATACCTAACGTTTGATTACCACGTACAGAAAAACACTAACCCTACAGGTCGTTTGTTCCACCAAATCCTGAACGAACACTGCTGGTTAATGTTCTCAAGCTTAGCTTACTCTTGTGTTGCTTCAACCCTGACACAAGAACAACGCGACAATATTGAGTCTCGCATTTTTGAACCAATGTTAGAAATGTTCACGGTTAAATACGCACACGACTTCGACCGAATTCACAATCACGGTATTTGGGCAGTAGCGGCTGTCGGTATTTGTGGTCTTGCTCTTGGCAAGCGTGAATACCTTGAAATGTCGGTGTACGGCATTGACCGTAACGACACTGGCGGCTTCCTAGCGCAAGTTTCTCAGCTGTTTGCACCTTCTGGCTACTACATGGAAGGTCCTTACTACCACCGCTACGCGATTCGCCCAACGTGTGTGTTCGCTGAAGTGATCCACCGTCATATGCCTGAAGTTGATATTTACAACTACAAAGGCGGCGTGATTGGTAACACCGTTCAAGCCATGCTGGCGACGGCTTACCCGAACGGTGAGTTCCCGGCTCTGAATGATGCTTCTCGTACTATGGGTATCACAGACATGGGTGTTCAGGTTGCAGTAAGTGTTTACAGCAAGCATTACTCTTCTGAAAACGGCGTAGACCAAAACATTCTTGGTATGGCGAAGATTCAAGACGCGGTATGGATGCATCCATGTGGTCTTGAGCTATCTAAAGCCTACGAAGCGGCTTCTGCTGAGAAAGAAATCGGCATGCCTTTCTGGCCAAGTGTTGAGTTGAACGAAGGCCCTCAAGGTCATAACGGCGCGCAAGGCTTTATCCGTATGCAGGATAAGAAAGGCGACGTTTCTCAACTTGTTATGAACTACGGCCAACACGGCATGGGTCACGGCAACTTTGATACGCTGGGTATTTCTTTCTTCAACCGTGGTCAAGAAGTACTGCGTGAATATGGCTTCTGTCGTTGGGTGAACGTTGAGCCAAAATTCGGCGGCCGTTACCTAGACGAAAACAAATCTTACGCTCGTCAAACGATTGCTCACAATGCAGTTACGATTGATGAAAAATGTCAGAACAACTTTGATGTTGAACGTGCAGACTCAGTACACGGTTTACCTCACTTCTTTAAAGTAGAAGACGAGCAAATCAACGGCATGAGTGCATTTGCTAACGATCATTACCAAGGCTTTGACATGCAACGCAGCGTGTTCATGCTAAATCTTGAAGAATTAGAATCTCCGTTATTGTTAGACCTATACCGCTTAGATTCTGTAAAAGGCGGTGAAGGCGAGCATCAATACGACTACTCACACCAATATCAAGGTCAGATTGTTCGCACTAACTTTGAATACCAAGCAAACAAAGAGCTAAACACTCTAGGTGACGATTTCGGTTACCAACACCTATGGAACGTGGCAAGCGGTGAAGTGAAGGGCACAGCACTGGTAAGCTGGCTACAGAACAACACCTACTACACGTGGCTAGGTGCAACGTCTAACGACAATGCTGAAGTTATCTTTACTCGCACTGGCGCTAACGACCCAAGCTTCAACTTACGTTCTGAGCCTGCGTTCATTCTACGCAGCAAAGGTGAAACAACACTGTTTGCTTCTGTTGTTGAAACGCACGGTTACTTCAACGAAGAATTCGAGCAATCAGTTAATGCACGTGGTGTTGTGAAAGACATCAAAGTAGTGGCTCACACCAATATCGGTTCGGTAGTTGAGATCACCACAGAGAAATCAAACGTGACAGTGATGATCAGCAACCAACTTGGCGCGACTGACAGCACTGAACACAAAGTAGAGCTGAACGGCAAAGTATACAGCTGGACAGGCTTCTACTCAGTAGAAACAACTTTAAACCCAGAATTAGCAAGCAGAGCAGAGCAGGGGAAATAATAATGAGCTATCAACCACTTTTACTTAACTTTGATGAAGCAGCAGAGCTTCGTAAAGAACTTGGCAAGGATAGCCTTTTAGGTAACGCACTGACTCGCGACATTAAACAAACTGACGCTTACATGGCGGAAGTTGGCATTGAAGTACCTGGTCACGGTGAAGGCGGCGGTTACGAGCACAACCGTCACAAGCAAAACTACATCCATATGGATCTAGCGGGCCGTTTGTTCCTTATCACTGAGGAAACAAAGTACCGTGATTACATCGTTGATATGCTAACAGCGTACGCGACGGTGTACCCAACACTTGAAAGCAACGTAAGCCGTGACTCTAACCCTCCGGGTAAGCTGTTCCACCAAACGTTGAACGAGAATATGTGGATGCTTTACGCTTCTTGTGCGTACAGTTGTATTTACCACACCATCTCTGAAGAGCAAAAGCGTCTGATCGAAGACGATCTTCTTAAGCAAATGATCGAAATGTTCGTTGTGACTTACGCACACGACTTCGATATCGTACACAACCACGGCTTATGGGCAGTGGCAGCGGTAGGTATCTGTGGTTACGCAATCAACGATCAAGAGTCTGTAGACAAAGCGCTTTACGGCCTGAAACTAGACAAAGTAAGCGGCGGTTTCTTAGCGCAACTTGACCAACTGTTTTCGCCAGACGGCTACTACATGGAAGGTCCTTACTACCACCGTTTCTCGCTACGTCCAATCTACCTGTTCGCTGAAGCAATTGAACGTCGTCAGCCTGAAGTTGGTATCTATGAATTCAACGATTCAGTGATTAAGACAACGTCGTACTCTGTATTCAAAACCGCATTCCCAGACGGTACATTGCCAGCTCTAAATGATTCATCGAAGACAATCTCTATCAACGATGAAGGCGTTATCATGGCAACGTCTGTGTGTTACCACCGTTACGAGCAGACTGAAACTCTGCTTGGCATGGCTGATCACCAACAAAACGTTTGGGTTCATGCTTCGGGTAAAACACTGTCTGACGCGGTTGATGCAGCAGCCGACATCAAAGCATTTAACTGGGGTAGCCTGTTTGTAACGGACGGCCCTGAAGGCGAAAAAGGTGGCGTAAGCATCCTTCGTCACCGTGATGAGCAAGACGACGACACAATGGCGTTGATCTGGTTTGGTCAGCACGGCTCTGATCACCAGTACCACTCTGCGCTAGACCATGGTCACTACGATGGCTTACACCTAAGCGTATTCAACCGTGGCCACGAAGTACTGCACGATTACGGTTTTGGTCGCTGGGTAAACGTTGAGCCTAAGTTTGGCGGTCGTTACATCCCAGAGAACAAGTCTTACTGTAAGCAGACGGTTGCTCACAACACAGTAACGGTTGATCAGAAAACGCAGAACAATTTCAACACAGCATTGGCTGAGTCAAAGTTTGGTCAGAAGCACTTCTTCGTAGCAGACGACCAGTCTCTACAAGGCATGAGCGGCACAATTTCTGAGTACTACACTGGCGTAGACATGCAACGCAGCGTGATTCTTGCTGAACTTCCTGAGTTCGAGAAGCCACTTGTAATCGACGTATACCGCATCGAAGCGGACGCTGAGCACCAGTACGACCTACCCGTTCACCACTCTGGTCAGATCATCCGTACTGACTTTGATTACAACATGGAAAAAACGCTTAAGCCGCTAGGTGAAGACAACGGTTACCAGCACTTATGGAACGTGGCTTCAGGCAAAGTGAATGAAGAAGGCTCTCTAGTAAGCTGGCTACATGACAGCAGCTACTACAGCCTAGTAACTAGCGCGAATGCGGGCAGCGAAGTGATTTTTGCTCGCACTGGTGCTAACGATCCAGACTTCAACCTTAAGAGTGAGCCTGCGTTCATCTTACGTCAGTCTGGTCAAAACCATGTGTTTGCTTCTGTATTGGAAACACACGGTTACTTTAACGAGTCTATCGAAGCCTCTGTAGGCGCTCGTGGTCTGGTTAAATCAGTGTCTGTTGTTGGCCATAACAGTGTCGGGACTGTTGTGCGCATTCAAACGACATCTGGCAACACTTACCACTACGGTATTTCAAACCAAGCTGAAGATAAGCAGCAAGCAACTCACACTGTTGAGTTTGCTGGTGAGACATACTCGTGGGAAGGATCATTTGCTCAACTGTAAATGATCAACACACATATCATTTAACGATGGTGTGTACTGATGTGGTGCTTTGCGGGAACGAAGCGTCACATTGAATTCAGTCGTGATTGCAAAATCGTTCGTTGATACCAACAACGACTGAATACATCGGGAATAAGTCAAACCGAGTAACTCATTGCGAGTTGCTCGGTTTTTTTATGTGTGTAAGAAACAGAATAGAACGTTTCAACAAACAAAAAGCCTACTCAGTGAGTAGGCTTTGGTCCTAACTAACCGTCTATTTGACGTTGTTTTTATTATTTAGATAAGGGCTTTTCTTGCTTTCGCAGCCAGCCATTCGGAGAAGATGACTGTCACTAGAATCGCACAGAAAATCACAGTCACTTGAGGCCATGCCAGCATTGCCATCGACTCTTGCAGTTTTAAGCCGATACCGCCAGCGCCGAGCAAGCCTAAAACTGTAGACTCACGAATATTGATATCCCAGCGGAACAAGCTCGTGCCGATGAAACTTGGCATCACTTGCGGAAGAATACCGTAGTTCAATACCTGCAGCGGAGAAGCTCCAGTCGATTGGATTGCAGACATCTGTGTTGCATTCACTTCTTCAATCGCTTCATACATTAACTTCGCCACAAAACCAATTGAACGTAGCGCTATCGCAATGATACCGGCCAACAAGCCTGGGCCGATGACTGCTACCAATAACAATGCCCAAATTAACGAGTTAATTGAACGACTTGCCGCGATGATGAACAGCGCGATAGGTCTGATAAACGTCATGCTTGGCGTTGTATTACGTGCAGCTAAGAACGCGACTGGAAACGCTAGTACTATCCCCAACAGTGTGCCAAGTGTCGCGATGTTAATGGTGTCCCACAACGGACTCCAAAGAGACTCTAAGTAGCTCCATCTTGGTGGCCACATACGTGAAGAGATATCAGTAAATTGGTTGGGTGAGTCAGTCACAAAGTACCAAATCGTATCCTTGTTCATGACTTGCCATGCGAATACTGTCAAAGCAACAAAGCAAAGCCAGCCTAGCCAAAGCATGAGGCTCTGTTTACTGTCGTAACGCTGCCATTGGGTACGATTGATGGCGCTTGTCGGTGTTTCATTTAACGTGCTCATTGGTCGTTCCTTACTGCACATGCTTACGGATGATGGTTGATAGGCATTCACACAACATCACAATCACTATAATAATCAATAGAATAGCGGCTGCTGCGCTGTATTCGTAACGGTCCATTGCTGTGTTTAACGTTGCGCCGATACCACCTGCGCCAACAATGCCAATTACGGCTGACTCACGAAAGTTGATGTCGAGTCGGTACATCGAAAGTCCGATGAAGCGCGGCATTATCTGCGCTTGAATCGCGTAATTGACCTGTTGTAACCAACTCGCGCCCGTTGCGCGCATTGCGGTGAGTGGTGCTGGATCAATGGCTTCAATTTCATCAGCAAACAGTTTTGCGAGAAAGCCGATGGTGGCGAAGGTGAGCGTGACAAAGCCCGCAAACGTACCAAAGCCAAATAGAGCAACACACAGAATCGCTACGATGATTTCTTGTAAGCTACGCGCAACCGAAATAAACGCACGACAGAATAAGTAAACAGGCGTAGGGGCAAGGTTTTTCGCTGCGCCTAATCCGAATGGGATTGAAAGAAGGACACCCGCCACGGTCGATGTCAGGGTCATGGTTAAACTTTCAATCAAACCTTGTGAGATGTTGTTCCATCGGCCACCAAAATCTGGGTTCATGAAAGCCAAAATGAACTGCCAGCCGCGTTCGCTGCCTTCGTAAATTCGAGTCCAGTTGACGTGTACCGATTGAGTCGCAAAGTACAAGTAAACCGCGACAATGATGATTAAGCTCCAGCGTAGCCATGGGCTAGAAATCAGTGGCGGCTTTGTCCACTGTGTCGGGTATTGTTTGGAATTCTGTTTTCCTGACTTTAAATGTTGTTGTGCTGACTTTAAATGCTGATGAGCTTGATTTGGATATGGTTGAGTCATATTGTTGCCTCAGACAGGCGAGGGCTCGTGATGATGAGGTCATCGGCCTCTTCTTCTGCTTGTTGACTCCAGTCTTCTTCACCGTAGATTTGCGTTAAAACATCTTCAGTGAGCAGGTTTGGTTTGTCATCAAATACGACACAACCTGCATTTAATCCGACCACACGGTCAACAAACTGCTTTGCTAATTGAACATCGTGAATATTGATGATAGCAGGGAGCTGTTGCTCTGAACAAATCTCACTGATCAGTCGCATGATTTGGCGCGCTGTACGTGGATCAAGTGCGGCCGTTGGTTCATCAATCAACAGTAATTTCGGTTTCTGAGCAAGTGCACGTGCAATACCAACACGTTGACGCTGACCACCCGACAGAGCATCGGCCCTTTTATTGGCGTGTTCTAACAACCCAACACGGTCGAGTAGCGCATAAGCGGCTTGGATATCCGATTCAGGGAAACGACGAGTAAAGCTCTGCCAGAAGTTCACGTAACCCAACCGCCCTGAAAGTACGTTTTCCATCACCGTTAAACGCTCAATCAGCGCGTACTCTTGGAAAATCATCCCGATTTCACGGCGTGATTGTCTCAGTTGTCGCTTAGACAGCGTTTCTAGATTGGTATTGGAAAAGATCACTTCGCCGCTGGTGGGCTCGGTGAGCCGATTAATACAACGGATAAGCGTTGATTTACCCGCACCAGATGGACCAATTAAACCAACCACTTCACAGGCATTGACCGACAAGCTAACGTTGGTAAGGGCTTTATCAGAACTGGAGTAGTGCTTGGTAAGCCCTTTAAGGGTAAGAGTAGACATAGAATTCCTATAAGAGCGGTGTACTAAGAGTTCGCCTGAGACAGGCATGGAAAGTAAACCGGAAAGAGTGGTGAATAACTGCAGGCGATTACACCTGCAGTTAGTTTTATCGGTGTGTGATTGGCTTTTTAGTTCGGTTGAACTTAGCTACACGTGTAAGAGACTTTATTGGCTGTATCGATAGTGCGGATCACTTCCCAGTGCTCTTGGTAAGTGATCGGAACGAACTTCGCTTCACCGTTACGCTCAAATTCTTCTTGAAGCTTTGTGCCTTCCCAGTCGAAAGTGAAGAACGCTTTTTGAATCTTCTCTTGAAGCTCTGGTGTTAGGTTGTGCGCTGTGCCGTAAGCTGTTGTTGGGAAGGTTTGTGACATGTAGATGCTCTTGATTTGACCTTCTTTCACGACTTCACGTGAAAGCATACGGTTCAATACTGAGTTAGCGACGGCTGCTGCGTCATAATCTTTGTGTGCCACACCCAAAATAGAGTTGTCGTGCGCGCCAGAGAAAGCCGGTTTGAAATCACGTTCAGGTTGAAGCTGGTATTCAGCATCCAGAATCGCAGAAGGGGCTTTGAAACCAGAGTTTGACGTTTGCGATGTGAATGCTAGGTTTTTGCCTTTTAGGTCTTCAACCTTTTCGATGCCTGAACCTGGGTGCGTGATGATTTCCATTTCGTAACCGAAAGAACCATCTTCCGCTGCCATCATGGTGAATGGTGCGAAGCCTGCGCAGTTAACCGCTAGTGGCGTTGAACCTGTGTTGAAACCTGCGATATGCAGACGACCTGAACGCATTGCTTCAATTTGAGCTGCGTTATTTTGAACAGGGAAGAAACGAACCGTCTTTTCCGTTGTTTTTTCAAGGTGGCTCAAAAACTCGCTCCACACATCAGCGTATACTGCAGGATCTTCAACTGGCGTATAAGCAAAAATTAGCGTGTTTGGGTCAACCCATTGTGATTCATCTTGAGGAACATCAGCAACCAAGTTGCCAGAGCGATCTTCGTATCGTGTATCCATTGCTAATGCAGAACCAGAAAAAATCAGCGCAGCAGTAATAGCGCTCTTAAGCGTGAGATTTGTTTTTGTCGGTTTCATTATGTCAGTCCAATTGAGTGATTTGTTGGAAGGAAGTATAGGAATCGAGGATGACAGAACCGATGCCTTTTGATGACGGATTTATGAATGGTGTAACATAATGTTTCTAGCGGTATGGAGTTAGATGCTTTATAAGTGTTTGATTCATTGAGTAAATTAATAGGGCACGACTCGTTGCTAATTTACTCAATTGGCGCTAGGTTGAAATCCTGTTATAGTGATCCTTAAATAATACATAAACATAACATATAAAATAAGTGAACTTATGGTTAGCACTTTTAATTCAATCTCGGGCTCGAAGCGCAGCCTGCACGTGCAAGTAGCGCGTGAAATCGCTCGTGGAATCTTGTCTGGTGAACTGCCACAAGGTTCTATTATTCCTGGTGAAATGGCGCTGTGTGAACAGTTTGGTATCAGCCGTACGGCACTTCGTGAAGCCGTTAAACTACTGACTTCTAAAGGTCTGTTAGAGTCCCGCCCGAAAATCGGTACTCGTGTAGTAGATCGCGCATACTGGAACTTTCTTGATCCTCAACTGATTGAATGGATGGATGGTCTAACCGACATAGACCAATTCTGTTCTCAGTTTTTAGGCCTTCGCCGTGCGATTGAACCTGAAGCGTGTGCATTAGCTGCAAAATTTGCGACTGCTGAGCAACGTATCGAGCTTTCAGAGATCTTCCAGAAGATGGTTGAAGTGGATGACGCAGAAGTGTTTGACCAAGAACGTTGGACAGACATCGATATTCGTTTCCATAGCTTGATCTTTAATGCGACAGGTAACGATTTCTACCTGCCATTCGGCAATATTCTGACTACCATGTTCGTTAACTTCATCGTGCACTCTTCTGAAGAGGGCAGCACATGTATCAATGAACACCGTAGAATCTATGAAGCGATTATGGCTGGCGACAGTGAAAAAGCTCGTACAATGTCAGCCGCTCACTTGCAAGACGCTAACCACCGTTTAGCCACTGCAAGCTAAACACGGTTTTCAACTTCATTTGAACCAATCAAAAAGGTATGCCAAGTGCATGCTTTTTTGTTTTTAGAAAGCGTGTTGCACCATGTGTGGCACTGTTTTGGTTCATCCTCGCTTAACTCCTTCTTAAGCCAGTTCCTTCTTGTATACGCCTAGCGGTCGTTCTCTTTACCATCATAATAAAAATAATATTACGCTCGATATTCGTTTTTAGACACTCTCGACCCCCAAATAATTATGCGTCATCCATGATTTTTCATTTTTGTATATTTTGAATCTACCATCGTTTGAACTGGATATGCCTCTTCTATATTGATTAATTTAAGTAGAATTCTAATGAAATTATCCACTCTCAATAGATAAAAAACGCTGGTTTATTGTGTGATAAATGAGGGTGATTTAGCTCAGATTTGGCTTTTATTATTTTTGAGAATTTTATATTTATATGTGTTTGGTTGTATTTGTTAATAAGTGTGCAAAGTCTCGCTTTTTTATAAGTCTTTGATTTTAATGGGTGTGATGTTCTTTGGTCTTGGTTTTTTGAGTTTTCATCTCAAACACCAGTAATTTCCTTAATGGATTGGCCATATTCCATCCTATGTCATATATATAATTAACTTAATCAATCAAAATAAGATCGCCATCACTTATTTGGATTATTGTACTACAAATAAAGTTTGAGATTTCCTATAGTCCTCGTAACAAAATACAACGGACAAAGGATACACGATGGAACTCAACACGATTATTGTCGGCATTTATTTCCTATTCTTGATTGCGATAGGTTGGATGTTTAGAACATTTACAAGTACCACCAGTGACTACTTCCGCGGGGGCGGTAACATGTTGTGGTGGATGGTTGGTGCAACCGCCTTTATGACCCAGTTTAGTGCATGGACATTCACCGGTGCGGCAGGTAAAGCGTATAACGATGGTTTTGCAGTAGCGGTCATCTTCGTAGCCAACGCATTTGGTTACTTCATGAACTTCGCATATTTTGCTCCAAAGTTCCGTCAACTACGTGTAGTAACGGTAATCGAAGCAATTCGTATGCGTTTCGGTGCGACTAACGAACAAGTGTTCACTTGGTCTTCAATGCCAAACAGTGTTGTTTCTGCCGGTGTATGGTTAAACGCACTAGCAATCATCGCTTCTGGTATCTTCGGTTTCGACATGACAGCAACTATCTGGATTACCGGTTTGGTTGTATTGGCAATGTCTGTAACGGGTGGTTCATGGGCGGTAATTGCATCTGACTTTATGCAGATGGTTATCATCATGGCAGTAACCGTGACATGTGCTGTTGTTGCTGTTGTTCAAGGTGGCGGTGTTGGTGAAATCGTGAATAACTTCCCTGTAGCGGAAGGCGGTTCTTTCCTTTCTGGTAACAACATTAACTACTTAAGCATCTTCAGCATTTGGGCATTCTTCATCTTCGTGAAGCAGTTCTCTATTACTAACAACATGCTTAACTCTTACCGTTACCTAGCGGCTAAAGACTCAAAGAACGCGAAGAAAGCGGCGCTACTAGCGTGTGTGCTAATGCTTTGTGGTGTATTTATCTGGTTCATGCCTTCTTGGTACATTGCAGGTCAAGGTGTCGACCTAGCAGCAGCTTACCCAGATGCAGGTAAGAAAGCGGGTGACTTTGCCTACCTATACTTCGTACAAGAGTACATGCCAGCAGGTATGGTTGGCCTTCTAGTTGCGGCGATGTTTGCAGCGACAATGTCTTCAATGGATTCTGGTCTAAACCGTAACTCGGGTATCTTTGTTAAGAACTTCTATGAACCAATCGTTCGTAAAGGTACGGCTAGCGAAAAAGAACTAGTAACGGTTTCTAAGATTACTTCTGCCGTGTTTGGTATTGCTATCATCCTTATTGCACAGTTCATCAACTCGCTTAAAGGTTTGAGCCTGTTCGATACCATGATGTATGTAGGCGCACTGATCGGCTTCCCAATGACAATTCCTGCATTCCTTGGCTTCTTTATTAAGAAGACTCCGGACTGGGCTGGTTGGGGTACGCTAGTGGTTGGTGGTTTTGTTTCTTACTACGTGGGTTTCGTTGTTAACGCTGAAATGGTGTCTTCAATCTTCGGTCTAGAAGAGCTAACAAGCCGTGAATGGTCTGATGTTAAGGTTGCTATCGGTCTGATTGCTCACATTACGCTGACAGGTGGTTTCTTCATCCTATCAACTCTGTTCTACAAGCCATTAACTGAGAAGCGTCAAGCAGACGTTGATAAGTTCTTCGGTAACCTGTCTACTCCATTAGTTGCGGAGTCAGCAGAACAGAAAGTACTGGATAACAAACAGCGTGAAATGCTTGGTAAACTGATTGCGGTAGCGGGTGTCGGTATCATGCTAATGGCTCTACTCACTAACCCAATGTGGGGACGTCTAGTCTTCATACTTTGTGGTGTGATTGTTGGTGGTGTTGGTGTGCTATTGGTTAAAGCGGTCGATGACGGCGGCAAGCAAGCGAAAGCAGTAACTGAAAGCTAATACATAGAAAACGATTATAATAGAATGCGACGACTCGAAAGGGCGTCGCATTTTTTTTGCTCTGCGAAACGGAAAACGGTCAGGTGGAAGATATCTGACCTAAATCACGAAAACTGTACAAAATGGTTCAATCGAACCGAAATAGATTTAATTGTCCTACAATAAGACGTATATTATTGCTAATTCCTTTCAATCAACTTGAAAAATAAGTGAGTTAGAATGAGCGACCAAAAATCTCTTGATGCAATCAGGAAGATGAAGCTGGAGAATGATACTTCAGCAGGTAATCTTGTAGACCTACTCCCTATCGAAGTACAGAAACGTGACTTCGACCTATCATTCCTAGACAACTTGAGCGAAGCACGTCCACGTCTTCTTGTTCAAGCAGATCAGTTAGAAGAATTCAAAGCGAAAGTGAAAGCTGATGAAGCTCACTGCATGTTTGATGATTTCTACAATAACTCGACAGTTAAGTTCCTTGAGACTGCTCCTTTCGAAGAGCCTCAAGCGTACCCAGCTGACACGGTAGGCAAAGCTTCTCTATGGCGTCCTTACTGGCGTCAAATGTACGTTGATTGCCAAATGGCACTAAACGCGACACGTAACCTAGCAATTGCTGGTGTTGTGAAAGAAGACGAAGCGCTAATTGCTAAAGCAAAAGCTTGGACTCTAAAACTGTCTACGTACGATCCAGAAGGCGTGACTTCTCGTGGCTATAACGATGAAGCGGCTTTCCGTGTTATCGCGGCTATGGCTTGGGGTTACGACTGGCTACACGGCTACTTCACAGATGAAGAACGTCAGCAAGTTCAAGATGCTTTGATTGAGCGTCTAGACGAAATCATGCACCACCTGAAAGTGACGGTTGATCTATTGAACAACCCACTGAACAGCCACGGTGTTCGTTCTATCTCTTCTGCTATCATCCCAACGTGTATCGCGCTTTACCACGATCACCCGAAAGCAGGCGAGTACATTGCATACGCACTAGAATACTACGCAGTACACTACCCACCATGGGGCGGTGTAGACGGCGGTTGGGCTGAAGGTCCTGACTACTGGAACACGCAAACTGCATTCCTAGGCGAAGCATTCGACCTATTGAAAGCATACTGTGGCGTAGACATGTTCAACAAAACATTCTACGAAAACACAGGTGATTTCCCGCTTTACTGCATGCCTGTTCACTCTAAGCGCGCGAGCTTCTGTGACCAGTCTTCAATCGGTGATTTCCCAGGTCTAAAACTGGCTTACAACATCAAGCATTACGCAGGTGTTAACCAGAAGCCTGAGTATGTTTGGTACTACAACCAACTGAAAGGCCGTGATACTGAAGCACACACCAAATTCTACAACTTCGGTTGGTGGGACTTCGGTTACGATGATCTTCGCTTTAACTTCCTTTGGGATGCACCTGAAGAGAAAGCACCATCGAATGACCCACTGTTGAAAGTATTCCCAATCACGGGTTGGGCTGCATTCCACAACAAGATGAATGAGCGTGATAACCATATTCACATGGTATTCAAATGTTCTCCGTTTGGCTCAATCAGCCACTCTCACGGTGACCAAAACGCATTCACGTTGCATGCATTCGGTGAAACGCTAGCGTCAATCACTGGCTACTACGGTGGTTTCGGTGTTGATATGCACACGAAATGGCGTCGTCAAACGTTCTCTAAGAACCTTCCACTATTTGGCGGTAAAGGTCAGTACGGCGAGAACAAGAACACGGGCTACGAAAACCACCAAGATCGCTTCTGTATCGAAGCGGGCGGCAACATCTCTGATTTCGACACTGAATCTGATGTGAAGATGGTTGAGGGTGATGCAACGGCATCTTACAAGTACTTCGTTCCTGAAATTGAATCTTACAAGCGTAAGGTCTGGTTTGTTCAAGGTAAAGTATTCGTAATGCAAGACAAGGCAACGCTTTCTGAAGAGAAAGACATGACTTGGCTAATGCACACAACTTTCGCAAACGACGTGGCAGACAAGTCTTTCACTATCCGTGGCGAAGTTGCGCACCTAGACGTAAACTTCATCAACGAGTCTGCTGATAACATCACGTCAGTTAAGAACGTTGAAGGTTTTGGCGAAGTTGACCCATACGAGTTCAAAGATCTTGAAATCCACCGTCACGTTGAAGTGGAATTCAAGCCATCAAAAGAGCACAACATCCTTACGCTTCTTGTTCCTAATAAGAACGAAGGCGAGCAAGTTGAAGTGTCTCACAAGCTTGAAGGCAACACGCTAATGCTAAATGTTGATGGTGAAACGGTTTCAATCGAACTGTAATTCGCTGAAGCAACAGAAGCTAGATACTAAAAACTCCGAGTGAAAGCTCGGAGTTTTTTTGTTTGCACAGAACAGGCAGTAGCCTACGAGGTGGGAAGAGGTTGCGTTGGTTAGTTAGAGGCTAAGTAGCAAGAGTGCCAGGCTTAGTAAGTGGCGACAAAACTTGGTTTAAAACCCGTGTTCAGTAAACCTTACTAAGGCTAGGGCAGTGACTGTCTTCCAATAATTTGTCAACTACTGACAGTGGGCAGCCTTAATCTTGTCTGAAAAAAGGGACGGCAGGTTAATAATCGTTATTGGAGTGGCTTATTCTCATTAATCGTATGACATTTAGAGTGCATTATTTCATCAATAGGTTATTTTTTGATTGGGATATCGCTCTTGTAAGTACAAAGCGTGACCATATTTTCTCGTAAAGTGAATCCCCGTCACAACTTGCGTCTAAGCATTGAAGGATTACCCTAAAACTATTGCGTAACGGAAAAGACGTCGTTATTATAATGACCATATAATCATACAATACTATATTTGGAGTTTGAACATGACTAAACCTGTAATCGGTTTCATTGGCCTAGGTCTTATGGGCGGCAACATGGTTGAAAACCTACAAAAGCGCGGCTACCACGTAAACGTAATGGATCTAAGCGCTGAAGCTGTTGCTCGCGTTACAGATCGCGGCAATGCGACTGCATTCACTTCTGCTAAAGAACTAGCTGCTGCAAGTGACATCGTTCAGTTTTGTCTTACAACTTCAGCTGTTGTTGAAAAAATCGTTTACGGCGAAGACGGCGTTCTAGCTGGCATCAAAGAAGGCGCAGTATTAGTAGACTTCGGTACTTCTATCCCTGCTTCTACTAAGAAAATCGGCGCAGCTCTAGCTGAAAAAGGCGCGGGCATGATCGACGCACCTCTAGGCCGTACTCCTGCACACGCTAAAGATGGTCTTCTGAACATCATGGCTGCTGGCGACATGGAAACTTTCAACAAAGTTAAACCTGTTCTTGAAGAGCAAGGCGAAAACGTATTCCACCTAGGTGCTCTAGGTTCTGGTCACGTTACTAAGCTTGTAAACAACTTCATGGGTATGACGACTGTTGCGACTATGTCTCAAGCTTTCGCTGTTGCTCAACGCGCTGGTGTTGATGGCCAACAACTGTTTGACATCATGTCTGCAGGTCCATCTAACTCACCATTCATGCAATTCTGTAAGTTCTACGCAGTAGACGGCGAAGAGAAGCTAGGTTTCTCTGTTGCTAACGCTAACAAAGATCTTGGTTACTTCCTTGCTCTTTGTGAAGAGCTAGGTACTGAGTCTCTAATTGCTCAAGGTACTGCAACTAGCCTACAAGCTGCTGTTGACGCAGGAATGGGTAACAACGACGTACCAGTAATCTTCGACTACTTCGCTAAACTAGAGAAGTAATCGACGTACGACCTCGCTAGGGTATTGCCTGTCTTTTTAGGCGGCGATACCTCAGCGAGGTTCGTTTTTATCTGCCATACCCAACCCTTTGTTCCCTCGTTAAACTCTTCTACTTCTACTTCCTCAGCTACACCTACTCAAAACTCTGTTCAACTTTGTTACTGCCTCAATTCCTATTTTTGTATCTATATCTATATCTATA